>NZ_NPJB01000079.1:0-114547 GCF_002251345.1 Prevotella sp. P4-119
TTTGAAAGTATCTCTGATGGCAGAATTAACTGTGCCAATGCTAATAGTCCTTGATTGTTCATGGTGCAAAGATATAAATTTTCTGTAGAATCAAAGAATATTCCCCCCTAGGTTTATCGGGTGAGCCGTTTTCAAGTTGTTACGTCATGCGTGTACGTACACGCAGCAAACTCTAACAATTACCCACAGATATCTATAATTTATTGGTGTCTGTCAGCAAAAATATAATGAAAAAGGTTGTTCGGATGGGCGATAGCGCTATTCTACAAGACCACATGAGTATGGTCATCAATAGCAAAGGGCTGGACTCATTTGTGAGAGTCCAGCCCTTTTGCTATGGCTTGGAATGTTGTCCTAGGCGGATTCGAACCACCACAAACAGAACCAAAACCTGTTGTGCTACCATTACACCATAGGACATACATACCCGTTAGCGGCTGCAAAGGTACGCAAAATTTGGCGTTCCACCAAATTTTTCCTTCAAAAAATATTATTTTACTACCAACAGATAGTAGTTCTTCTTACCTTTCTGTGCCAGAAGATACTTTCCATCGATGAGATCTTCGGCTGTAATAGGACGATTCTGGTCGGTCAGCTTCTCCTTGTTGAGACTTACACCGCCTCCCTGAACCATTTTGCGCATCTCGCCCTTTGAAGGGAATACAGGTGCTGCAACGGTAAAGAGTTCGATGGCAGACTGCCCCAACTGGTCTTTGCCAATCTCAAACTGAGGAACTCCGTCGAATACATCAAGGAAGGTTTGTTCGTCGAGACGCTCCAGGCTCTCCTTGGTAGATTTACCGAAAAGGATAGACGAAGCCTCGATAGCGGTGTCAAGCGCCTCCTGCGAGTGAACCATGACAGTAACTTCCTCTGCCAAACGCTTCTGAAGAATACGGCGACCGGGGTCCTGTTTGTGTTCTTCGACCAGTGCATCGATAACCTCCTTCTCCAGTGAAGTGAAGATTTTGATATAGCGTTCCGCATCATCATCGCTCACATTGAGCCAGAACTGATAGAACTTATAAGGTGTGGTGCGCTTAGGATCGAGCCAGATGTTACCACTCTCGGTCTTACCAAACTTCTTACCGTCGCTCTTGGTGATGAGTGGGCAAGTGAGTGCAAAGGTCTCCACATCGTTGCCAAGGGTACGGCGGATGAGTTCTGTACCTGTGGTCATGTTGCCCCATTGGTCGTTACCGCCCAACTGAAGTTTCACACCTTTGTGCTGATAGAGGTAGAGGAAGTCGTAGCCCTGAAGCAACTGATAGGTGAATTCGGTGAATGACAGTCCGTCGCGTGCAGTTCCATTGAGACGTTGCTGCACACTTTCCTTAGCCATCATATAGTTAACGGTAATGTGCTTTCCCACCTCTCTTGCGAAATCGAGGAAGGTGAAGTCCTTCATCCAATCGTAGTTGTTGACCATCTCGGCGGCATTTGCTTCTTTAGAATCGAAGTCGAGAAACTTAGCCACCTGTGCTTTGATGCACTCCTGATTGTGATAGAGTGTCTCATTGTTCAGCAGATTGCGCTCCTGACTCTTACCTGAAGGGTCGCCAATCATACCGGTAGCTCCACCCACCAGGATGAATGGTTTGTGGCCGCAACGCTGCAAATGGCGCAACATCATGATACCACAGAGGTGACCGATGTGTAACGAATCGGCAGTAGGGTCAGTACCCAAGTATGCCGAAACCATTTCTTTCTGGAGCAGTTCTTCTGTGCCAGGCATCATCTGTGCCAGCATTCCGCGCCAGCGAAGTTCTTCTACAAAGTTCTTCATATACTATATTGTTTTTAGATTTCCTGTATGTTGTTTCAAGTTGTGGGCATGGTTCACGGCACGGGGTCATAACCCGAACCGCCCCATGGATTGCATCTGAGGATGCGCCAAATGGCAAGTGCAAGTCCTTTGACAGGGCCATGCTTGATGAGTGCCTGACGTGCATATTCGCTGCAAGTGGGTGTGAATCGGCATGACGGCGGTGTATATGGTGTGATAGCCACCTGATAGAAACGGATGGGTAGCAGCAACAACCACACCAAGATGCGCGATATAATCTTTATCAGACGACGTACCCACTGCATCATCATAATTTCTCTGCTATGCGGTTCAACAGTTTGTTTATCTTCTCTGCCACCACCTCAGAAGGGAAGAGTTCGTCGGCAAGCCATACAAATCCCACCATCAGTGCACGCCCCGACTGCTGTTCTACAGCCTCAACAATAATTTGCTTATTGAGTCGGTATGCTTCGCGCAACTGTCGTTTGACGCGATTACGCTTGACGGCCCGTTTGAAATGGCGTTTAGATACGCTCATCAGTACCTTGACAGGCGGTTCGCCCTCGTGGCGTTCAGTCTCTCTCCAGACTGCCCTGATAGGGAATGAAGCCACAGAGCGGCTGCCTGCCCTGTCGAAGAGTTGTTCTGTGAGTCGCAATCCACACAACCGCTCTTGCTTGTTGAGCGTATGGGTAGCCATGGTGATATCTGTCTATACCTTATTTATATATAGAGGCTCGATCATCCACTAACGGATAAGACCTCGCCATTGGGATAGCGCAATGTTGCGCAGTTAGCCTTTGTGCTCTTCCAGATAGTGTTGAAGTGCACCAGTCATTGAGGGATATTGCTTTGAAGGAGCTTCCAAGTCGACGCGCAATCCAGCATCCTGAGCAGCCTTGGCTGTAGCAGGGCCGAAGGTTGCGATAGCCACTTTTCCCTGATCGAAGCTGGGGAAATTCTTGGTGAGTGACTCAATTCCCGAAGGACTGAAGAACACCAACATATCGTAATCGAAGTCTTTTGCTTCCTGTTCGGTAAAGTCGTTGCTCACGGTGCGATACATCACGCACTCGCGATGCTGCAGTTTTTTCGACTCCAGCAACTTAGCTACCGATCCACTGTTTACATCACTCATTGGTACAAGATATTTCTCTGTCTTGTGCTTAACCATTGTAGGCAGCAAATCGTCAATCTTTCCAGTATGTCCGAAGAACACTTTGCGCTTGCGATACTGCACGTATTTCTGTATATACAGCGATATTGTCTCTGTCACACAGAAATATTTCATATCTTCAGGAATGGTGATACGCATCTGCTTTGCCAGCGTGAAGAAATTGTCGATGGCGTGACGTGAAGTGAAAACAATTGCCGTAAAATCGAGAATGTTTATTTTCTGCGCACGAAACTCTTTTGGTTCCAGTCCTTCAACCTTGATGAAAGGACGGAATACAAACTCTACGTTATATTTTTCCGCAATATCAAAATATGGCGATTTTTCACTTATTGGTTTCGGTTGCGAAATGAGAATCTTCTTGATCATCGGTGTCCTAAAAATTTATTTGCAGATAATTTCCTATGAATACCGCTATACTCCAAAAAACAAGCAACGGTACTATTTCAAGGGTGCAAAAGTACAAAAAAAATTGCAAATTAACGAGTTTTCTATTGAAAAAGATGGTCAGACACTTACTGAGCGACATGATTTTAACCAAAATGGCCACGACAGCAACGCACGTAATGCTGGTTTCCGGACTTAGACCGAAATAGGCATGCAGCAACACGACAGGGAACAAAAGCACTCCTTCTACCGATAAAAGAAACAAGGAGGACTTTATCCATTGTTCATTTTTTTTCTTTCCAAAGAACACCAGATTGACCCACGTACTAAGGAGGAGCTTACCTGTGAAATATGCCACTGTCAATCCAAAGAAGATGGCTATGAGTTGGTAGTTGGACTGAAGTGTGAAGGTGGTGCCGATAAAGTTTAGCGTATAGAAATAGCACACCAGTGCCACTAACAGGCTGGTGACTAATCCTAAGAAAAACTGGAAGCGCATCTCACTACTTGTCTCCTTCACCTCGGTGATTCCTTCTGCAGGTCGATAGAAGAACGCTTTGAATTGGCGAGCCACGAAACGACGGGCATGGGAGAATGCCACAACGGCAGCCAGGAAACATACCACCAGCATAGAGGTGATGAGGTCATCGTTATGGATGCTGTAGGGCACGGGTGAACCGGCAATACCGATACGTCCACCGGAGAGTTCGGGGTGGAACATGGCATTGTGGGAGAAGAATCCTTCGCGATAATACTGCGGGAGTTCTGCCTTCAACAGATCGTGACCCGCATCATGTCCCGGCAGATGCAGGGTGTCGGGGCGCGTACTCCATCGGATGGGTGCCGGCTTGAAATGGGCTTGAATGGCAGAGTCCTGCTGAGCAGGCGTAGCATTGCGAGGCAACCATCTGAGCACCTGAGCCGGTGTCAGTTGGCGCACGGGTGCAGCACCAGTTACCGACGCAGTGTCGGCATGTGCCGTATGTTGACTATGCGCAATGCTGTCTGCCTGTTGCACGGAATAGAATTAAAGTGCGAATTCGCGTTTGATATCCTCTACCCGATCGAGCTTTTCCCAAGTGAAGAGCTCTACATCGATGGTTTTTGTCTCATGATAACGACTGGTAAAGGTTTTCTTCACCACTTCGGGATGACGTCCCATGTGACCATAGGCTGCGGTCTCCAGATACATGGGCTGGCGCAACTTCAACTGGCGCTCGATGGCTTTTGGACGCAGGTCAAACAGTTTCTCGATGCGCTGTGCTATCTCGCTGTCGGTCATATTCACACGTGAACGACCGTAAGTATTGACGTAGATATTCATCGGACGTGCCACACCGATGGCATAGCTCACCTGTACCAACATCTCGTCGGCTACTCCGGCAGCCACCATGTTCTTAGCGATATGGCGTGCGGCATAGGCAGCAGAACGATCGACCTTAGAAGAGTCTTTACCAGAGAAAGCACCGCCACCGTGTGCACCCTTACCTCCGTAAGTATCTACAATGATCTTACGACCGGTAAGTCCGGTATCTCCATGAGGACCACCGATAACAAACTTACCCGTTGGGTTGACGTAGTACTTGATCTGATCGTCGAAGAGCCTGAGCACCTTCTCGCTCTTGATCTGTGCTTTAACGCGTGGTATGAGGATGTTGAGCACATCAGCCTTGATTGTGGCAAGCATGCGCTCGTCGTCATCGTCAAACTCATCGTGCTGGGTTGAAACGACGATGGTATCGATGCGTTCGGGTGTTCCGTCGTCGCTATACTGTACGGTCACCTGACTCTTAGAGTCGGGGCGGAGATAAGTCATCTCCTTTCCTTCGCGACGAATATCCGCCAAAGTGCTTACGATAAGATGTGAGAGGTCGAGCGAAACAGGCATGTAGTTCTCTGTTTCGTTAGTTGCATAGCCAAACATCATGCCTTGGTCGCCGGCGCCTTGGTCTTCGTCATCCTCACGGTCAACACCACGGTTGATGTCGTCGCTCTGTTCGTGGATGGCGGTAAGCACGCCGCAGGAGTCTCCGTCAAACTGATATTCGGCCTTGGTATAGCCGATTTTCTTGATGGTATTGCGGGCAATGGTCTGCAAGTCAATATATTCACGGCTTCTAACCTCACCCATGATAACCACCTGTCCGGTAGTTACAAAGGTTTCGCAAGCCACACGAGCATGCTCGTCGTAAGCCAGGAACTGGTCGAGTATGGCGTCACTGATTTGGTCAGCCACCTTATCGGGATGGCCTTCAGATACTGATTCTGATGAGAAAAGGTATGACATGTTTATCTTCTTATATTTTTGTTTTCGGCTGCAAAGTTACGCAGATTTCGGGATATGACAAAATAAAACGGCGGTGTTCTGCAAGCATTTATACCTATTTAACCTCGTTTTTGACGTTACGCGGATGATGTTCCAATATCTGCTGGCGTAGCGTACTCATATCCACATGGGTATAAATCTCGGTGGTGGCTATGGATTCGTGGCCCATCATCATTTGTATGGCACGCAAATCGGCACCTCCTTCCAGCAATGCCGTAGCAAACGAATGTCGAAGGGTATGGGGAGAGATGGTTTTCTGAATACCGGCAGCCACAGCCTGGCGCTTGATCATGATGAGTATCATGGTTCGGGTGAGATGCGCCCCACGTCGGTTGAGGAACACATAATCTTCCTCGCCGGGCTTGATATTTATCTGCCGACGGTCGGCAAACCAAAATTCAATTTCGTCGAGGGCTTTCTGCGAGATGGGTACGAGACGCTCTTTAGATCCTTTGCCCACCACTCTGATGTAGCGCTCTTGTATGAAGAGGTTGCTGAGCTTGAGTGTGACGAGTTCGCTGACACGCAGTCCGCAGGAAAAGAGCGTTTCGATAATCGCCCTATTGCGCTGCCCTTCCCATTTGGTGAGGTCTATGCTTGCCTTGAGCATATCCACCTCACGGGTGGAGAGTACCTCTGGCAGATGAGTGCCGAGCACCGGACTCTCCAACAGTTCCGACGGATCGTCGTCACGCCAACCGTCGGTCTGCATGAACCGAAAGAAGGATCGCACCCCACAAAGTATGCGACACTGGGAGCGTGGCCCGATGCCGATATCGTGGAGTGTTGCAGCGAAATGTTGCAGGTCGGGCAACTGCACGTCAAACACATCTTTGTTTTCATCGCGCAGATAGCCCAACAACTTCTGCAAATCGCGCTCATAGGCATCGAGCGTATTGTCGGAAAGTCCGCGTTGCAACCTCAGGAAACGCAAGTATGGACGTACGTAGTCTTTGCTATTTTTCTTCATATTCATTCACAAAATTACTGCAAAACGCGCAAAAAACAAAATATATATGCTTTTCTTTTTGTTATTCCGCTTTTAATCGTACCTTTGCAAACACATTTAGCAATTTAGATTTTTATTTTTATGGCTGAAGAATTAGAAATCAAGGAGCTCGACCAGGTAGTCGTACGCTTCTCGGGTGATTCCGGTGACGGTATGCAGTTGGCCGGAAACATCTTTTCTACGGTGAGCGCCACCGTAGGTAATGGTATTTCCACTTTCCCAGATTATCCGGCAGATATCCGTGCCCCACAAGGCTCGCTGACCGGTGTCAGCGGATTCCAGGTTCACATCGGTGCTGGCAAGGTCTATACCCCTGGTGATCAGTGTGACGTGCTTGTAGCCATGAACGCTGCAGCGCTGAAGACACAGCTGAAGTATGCCAAGCCCCAAGCCACCATCATCATCGACACCGATTCATTCGGTCCAAAGGACTTGGAGAAAGCACAGTTTGCCACTCCCGACTATCTCGGCGAACTCCATGTAGATCCCGATCGTGTCATCCAGTGCCCGCTCACCACTATGGTGAAAGCGTGTCTGGCAGAAAGTGGCATGGACAACAAAGCCATTCTGAAGTGTCGCAACATGTTTGCGCTGGGTTTGGTTTGCTGGCTCTTCAACCGCGACTTGAACCTCGTTGCCAATTTCTTGCGTGAGAAATTCGCCAAGAAACCTGCCATTGCCGAGAACAACATCAAGGTGGTGCAGGCTGGTTACGACTACGGTCACAATACCCATTCATCCGTACCGGCTACCTATCGCATCGAATCAAAGACCAAGGTGTCCGGACGCTATATGGATATCACGGGTAACAAGGCTACTGCCTACGGTCTTATTGCTGCTGCCGAAAAGGCAGGTCTGCATCTCTTCTTAGGCAGCTACCCTATCACTCCAGCCACAGATATTCTTCACGAACTGTCGAAACACAAGTCATGCGGTGTCATCACCGTACAGTGTGAAGACGAAATCAGCGGATGCGCTTCAGCCATCGGTGCTTCGTTTGCCGGAGCATTGGCTGCTACCAGCACCTCCGGACCTGGTGTATGTCTGAAGAGCGAAGCGATGAACTTGGCAGTGATCGACGAGTTGCCACTGGTTATCATCGATGTACAGCGTGGCGGTCCTTCTACAGGTCTGCCCACCAAGAGTGAGCAAACCGATTTGCTGCAAGCTCTCTTCGGCAGAAACGGTGAGAGTCCAATGCCCGTTATTGCCGCACTGAGCCCCACAGACTGCTTTGACGCCGCCTACGAGGCAGCAAAGATAGCGCTCGAACATCTGACTCCCGTCATCCTGCTCACCGATGCTTTCATCGCCAACGGATCTGCTGCTTGGAAGTTGCCAACCATGGAGGGGCTCCAAGCCATTAAGCCTCACTACGTAACTCCTGAGATGAAGGGCCACTATACCCCATACTTCCGCGACGAAGAAACAAAGGTTCGCTACTGGGCAATCCCCGGACAGGAGGGCTACACCCATATCCTTGGCGGACTGGAGAAGGACGGTAATACCGGTGCCATCTCTACAGATCCTGAAAACCATGACCACATGTGTCGTCTGCGTGCCGAGAAGGTGGCAAAAATCCCCGTTCCCGACTTGCAGGTACTGGGCGACAAAGACGATGCCGATCTGCTCATCGTAGGTTTCGGATCTACTTACGGTCACCTTGTAAGTGCGATGCAGGAACTGCAAGCCAAAGGCTACAAAGTGGCACAAGCCCAGTTCAAATATGTCAACCCACTGCCTAAGAACACGGCAGAGGTACTCTCGAAATATAAGAAAGTGGTCATTGCCGAGCAGAACCTCGGCCAGTTGGCTACTTGGCTGCGTGCCAATGTAGATGGCTTAGTGCCCTACCAGTTCAATCAGGTAAAGGGACAGCCATTTGTAGTGGCAGAGTTGGTAAAGGCATTTGAGGACATTTTAAAGAAGTAAAGCGTTATGAGTGAATATACATTCCAAGACTATAAGAAGGGACAGCCACGTTGGTGTCCGGGTTGCGGCGACCATTTCTTCCTGGCGTCGCTCCATAAAGCCATGGCAGAAGTGGGTGTTGCACCCCACAACATGGCAGTCATATCGGGTATCGGTTGCTCCAGCCGTCTGCCCTATTACGTAAACACCTATGCCATGCAGACCATCCACGGTCGTGCTGCAGCTATTGCTACTGGTGCGAAAGTGGCTAACCCAGACCTCTGCATCTGGCAGGTCAGTGGCGACGGTGACGGTCTTGCCATCGGCGGTAACCACTTCATTCATGCCATGCGTCGTAACATCGACCTCAACATGATTCTGCTCAACAACCGCATCTACGGTTTGACAAAAGGTCAGTACTCGCCCACCTCACCCCGTGGCTTCGTTTCTAAGTCGAGCCCCTATGGCACGGTAGAGGATCCATTCCGCCCCGCAGAACTCTGTTTCGGTGCTCGCGGTCACTTCTTTGCCCGTAGCGTTGCCACTGATGCTGCCGAGACTCAGGACATCCTGAAGGCTGCTTACCAGCACAAGGGTGCTGCCGTTTGCGAGATTCTGCAAAACTGCGTTATCTTCAACGACGGTTGCCACGAGTCGGTATATACCAAGGAAGGCCGCAAGAAGAACGCTATTTATGTGCGCCACGGCGAGAAACTCGTGTTCGGTGAGAACAACGAATTTGGTCTGGTGCAGGAAGGTTTCGGCCTGAAGGTCGTGAAAATCGGCGAAAACGGCTATACTCTCGATGATGTATTGGTACACGACGCCCATTGTGAGGACAACACCCTGCAGTTGAAGTTGGCTATGATGTCCAACGAAAACGGCTTCCCCATCGCCCTCGGTGTTATCCGCGACGTTGACGCACCTACTTACGACGAGTCGGTACACGTACAGCTCGATGAGGTGTCAAAGCAGAAGAAGTATCATAACTTTGCCGAACTGCTCGAAACCAACGACATCTGGGAAGTGAAATAAAACGCACTGACACCCTATAACCATCAACGATATGGGGCTGCAACAGCATTCGTGCCTGTTGCAGCCCTTGTTGTTGGACTGCATCCTCCCACTAACTACCGTAAGCACGGCATTTCCCGTGCTCTCCTATGGTGCATCGGTTTTCATCGTCTCTCCACAATCTTCCACCCCCACATGACACAACAGGGCATAAAACAACCGTTTCCAAGTCATCTTCCAAAAGCCACATAATCCGCTAACCACCACCACTTTGCAACACTACAAAAGGCACATTCCTCAGCAAATCAATTTGAATTGGTCAGCAAATCAATTTGAATTGGTCAGCAAATCAATTTGAATTGGTCAGCAAATCAATTTGAATTGGTCAGCAAATCAATTTGAATTGCCATCAAACATAAGTGACCTGGGCAGGTAATGATGCCACCACACAGCAGCAATGTATAGGGCAAAAACACGTCATGCCCTATTCCTTGCTTGACAGCACAACCTCTTCATGCAGAAAAAGTATTACCAAAACGCTTTATCTTGACATTTTTTTAACCAGCATTTTCCAATAATTCCCCTGTTAACTTGAATTCACTCCGACATATGACCACCATAATTGCGCCATCTGTTATACTATTTGTGCAAAATTGATAATTATTCCGTTTTTTGTTTGGCAATTAGCCGATTTATTGATAAATTTGCACTAAAATAGAAATAAACGAAGAACTATGTCTTTAAAATGTGGTATAGTGGGACTTCCAAATGTGGGTAAGTCCACTCTTTTCAACTGCCTGTCAAGTGCAAAAGCTCAGGCTGCCAATTTTCCATTCTGCACGATAGAACCCAACGTCGGAGTAATCACAGTACCCGACGAGCGACTCACCAAACTTGCTGAGATAGTACACCCAGGACGCATCGTACCCGCTACTTGTGAAATAGTGGATATTGCAGGACTGGTAAAAGGAGCATCCAAGGGAGAAGGACTCGGTAATAAATTTCTGGGCAACATCCGCGAAACAGATGCCATCATCCACGTGCTCCGCTGCTTTGAAGATGATAACATCACCCACGTAGATGGCACCATCGACCCCATCCGCGACAAAGAAATCATCGACACCGAACTGCAGTTGAAAGACCTGGAGACCATCGAGAGCCGTTTGGCAAAAACCGAAAAGGCTGCCGCTGCAGGCAATAAAGATGCAAAAATAGAGGTGGCTGTGCTCAAAGCCTATAAGGAAGTGCTCGACCAAGGAAAGAACGCACGCATCGTAGAGTTTGAGAGCAAAGACGAACAAGACTGCGCGCGCAACCTCTTCCTGCTGACTGCAAAGCCCGTGCTCTATGTGTGCAACGTCAGCGAATCGGATGCCAAAGAGGGCAACGACTACACCCGACGTGTTGAAGCACTGGCACAGGAGGAAGGTGCCGAAGCCATGGTGATAGCCGCCAAGACCGAGGAAGACATTGCCGAACTGGAATCATACGAGGACAAACAGATGTTCTTGGAAGAACTCGGACTGGAAGAGAGCGGTGTGAACCGACTCATCAAGAAAGCCTACTCCCTGTTGAACCTCGAAACATTCATCACCGCCGGAGAAATGGAAGTCAAGGCATGGACCTACCACAAAGGATGGAAAGCACCGCAATGTGCCGGAGTTATCCATACTGACTTTGAGAAAGGATTCATCCGTGCAGAGGTCATCAAATACGACGACTATATCCAGTATGGATCGGAAGCCGCTGTACGCGAAGCCGGAAAAATGGGCATTGAAGGCAAGGAATACATCGTGCAGGATGGTGACATCATGCACTTCCGCTTCAACGTATAAGCCATGGCGCCCCTTTCCATGAAAGGTGGCGCAACGGACACTCACTCATTGATTACTTAAATTCATCTACGAGACATGCTTAACCTGATCAACTTCATTGTCTGGAATCCCAGCATCTCATTCGGACCATTCCGCTGGTATTCCCTATGCTGGCTTCTCGGACTGGCGCTGGCCTATTTCACCGTGCGCCGCCTCTATCGCGAACAGCACATCAAAGACGAGTATTTTGATCCGCTATTCTTTTATTGCTTCGTGGGAATACTTGTCGGAGCACGTCTCGGTCACTGCATCTTCTATCAACCCGACTATTTCCTCACCAGCGGAAAGGGATTCGTAGAGATGTTGCTGCCCATCCATTTCATGGCAGATGGCGGATGGAAGTTCACGGGCTACGAAGGTCTCGCCTCCCACGGAGGTACCCTCGGACTGATGATAGCCCTCTGGCTCTATGTGAAGCGCACCAAACTCAGCATCTGGACCGTACTCGACAATATCGCAATAGCTACGGGTGTGACCGCCTGCTTTATCCGACTCGGCAACTTGATGAACTCCGAAATCATCGGAAAGGTTACCGATGTGCCCTGGGCATTCATCTTTGAGCGCGTCGATTCAGCACCACGCCACCCCGGACAACTCTATGAAGCGATTGCCTACGCCATTCTCTTTGCCATCATGTGGGCACTCCATAAGCGCATGACAAACCGCATCGGAACCGGTTGGTTCTTTGGATTCTGTCTGACATACATATTCACTTTCCGTTTCTTCATAGAATACACGAAAGAAGTGCAAGAGGCTTTCGAGGCTTCGCTACCGCTCGACATGGGACAAATCCTGTCCATCCCCTTCATTATCATCGGCATCTGCTGCATGTTCAGAAAACCTAAAAAGGAATAGCCACTATGCGAAACCTGCTCCTTCTCATCATCCTGTCACTGTGTGGAAGTATCACCACACAAGCGTCACACCATTCGCAAGATACTGCCTATGTAAAAATGACACTCCACTACTTTGACCTCTACCAAAAAGGCAAAGACGAGAAGGAGTATTACAAAGCGGCAAAGCAGATGAAAGACTATCTGCTGGACCACAATGATAAGGAGCTATATTATACCATTCGCAGTCAGGAAGTGATTTTCGACGCCAATCTGGGCAAGACCTACAGAGCCTTGCAGAAGGTGAACACCATTCTGAAAGACATCGAACAGGAGAAAAACAAAGACTCCTATGTACAACTTATCAACTACACGCTCGGCAGCATTTACCACCTGAGAGGCAACTACCGACTGGCAGAATACTACTATAAGAAAGCCAATGAGAAATGCGCACCAACGGATTCACCGTCGCGCATGGACATCTATTCGCAGATGGCAGAACTAAAACTCATTGGTTCGCCTAAAGAAGCAGACCAGTGGATAGAGAAACTGGGCGTTCTCACCCGTGCCAGCCATAATCCAGAATACCACAAAGCCTATCTCATGCTAAAAGGAAAACTATACTTCTATCATAAAGACAGATGGAGCTTTGATAAAATCTATCGGGATTTCTTCAGTATTCAAAGAAAACATCCCGAATTTGACAACGACGGTGTGGCACTCATGAAAGCCATGAATCTGGCTTTCTCAGGCGACTATCAATCAGCACTGCAGTTGATCAATGCCGACAACAACGAGATTGAAGCAATCGACAAACCGGGATTGCGCATCCAAATCTACAAGATGATGGATCGCTATGACCTTGCCCTTGATGAATTTGGAAAGATAAAATTGCGTCGCGACTCGCTGGATACCGACATGCTCTTCGACAGTATGACCGAAATAGATACGCAGATGTCGATCTATAACCGTACCAAACACATGGCTGACAAGAACCGCAAGATGTTGATAGCATCGCTCTTTACCATCTGCGTCATGCTCACTCTGGCACTCATATCCATCATCTACCACCATCTGATGCGCCGCCGCTATCAGAAAACCATCGAGCAAAAGAACCGTGAACTCAGTGTGGCACTGGAGCAAGCCACGGAGTCGGACCGTATGAAGACAGCATTTATCGAACATGTCAGCCATGAGATACGCACACCACTCAATATCATTACAGGATATGCGCAACTCATCGGCAATCCAGAATACGAAATATCGCCCGAAGAACATACGGAGATGGTGAACAGCATCAATGAGAATAGCAACATGATCACCACCATATTCAACGAATTGCTCGATATTGCACAATACAGCAGCAATAAAAAGTTTGTTTGTGAGGATATGGTAAACGTTGGAAGTCTCTTAAAAACCATCATCGGAGATGCTGAAGAAAAGAACAAGGGACGACTGCAACTGATTGCCGAGAACACCGAGCCAGACGACTTCACCATCAAGACCAATAAGATTGCACTGTGTCGTGTGCTCTCACAACTGATGGACAATGCCATCAAATTTACGAAGAGTGGATCGGTAACACTCGGTTTCCATGCCGACAAAGCGTCGAAGACCTTACAATTTACCGTTACCGATACAGGTATCGGCATACCGTTGGCTCATCAAGAAAAGGTGTTCGACAGATTCTACAAAGTAGATATGTTCAAACAGGGATTCGGTCTCGGACTCCCCATTTGCCGCAAAGTCAGCGAACTGCTTGGTGGTACTATTGTGGTTGACAAAGACTACGTTGGCGGTGCACGCTTCATCCTTACACTGCCCATGCTGTAAGGATGAAACGCCACGGCTATGTTTTCAAACAAAGACTTTTCTGATTTTCAGATACGGAATCGTTTATTTCCCAGAAACGATTCTACGGATTTCGTTCAGTTTGTTGAGTGCCTCAACGGGGGTAAGGTTGTTAATGTCCAACCCTAATATCTCATCGCGAATCTGACAAAGCACAGGGTCGTCGAGTTGGAAAAACGACAACTGCATGCCTTCCCTGCTATCGGCAATAGCCGCAGTAGGCTTACCTGCCGTGCCCACTTGCGCATTGTCTGCCTCCAGTTGTTGAAGAATCACGTTGGCACGCTTCACAATGGACTTCGGCATACCGGCTATTTCTGCCACATGGATACCGAATGAATGTTCCGAACCGCCCTTCATCAGTTTGCGCAGGAATATCACTTTGCCATCCTTCTCCTTCACACTCACATTATAGTTGCAGATGCGTTTGAAGTTTTTCTCCATCTCGTTCAACTCGTGATAATGGGTGGCAAAGAGCGTGCGAGCCTGTGCGCGCTGGTTTTCATGCAGATATTCCACAATAGCCCATGCTATTGAGATACCGTCGTAAGTACTCGTTCCACGTCCCAGCTCGTCAAAGAGCACCAGTGACCGTGGTGTAACATTATTCAATATATTAGACGCCTCGGTCATTTCCACCATAAAGGTAGATTCGCCGAGCGACAGATTATCGCTGGCACCGACACGGGTGAATATCTTATCCACCAATCCTATATGTGCACTGTCTGCCGGTACAAAGCTTCCCATCTGTGCCATGAGCACGATAAGGGCGGTCTGGCGGAGCAAAGCCGACTTACCTGCCATATTTGGACCGGTGATAATCATAATCTGTTGACGTTCGCGGTCCAAGTGAATATCGTTGGGCACGAAATGTTCGCCTATCGGGAGTTGCTGTTCTATCACGGGGTGACGACCCTGACGGATGTCGATCACATCGGTTTCATCGATGACCGGTCGCACATAATGGTTTTCCTCAGCCACCTTGGCTGCCGACAACAGGCAGTCGAGATAGGCCACCACCTGTGCATTGGTCTGCAGTTGTGGGATAATATCCTGCAAGGCTGTGACCAGTTCGGCAAAGAGCCGTTGTTCAAGTGAAAGGATTTTATCCTCCGCACCGAGTATCTTCTCTTCGTATTCCTTCAGTTCCTGGGTGATGTAACGTTCGGCTTGCGCCAGCGTTTGCTTGCGAATCCAGCCGGCAGGCACCTTGTCTTTATAGGTGTTGCGCACCTCCAGATAATAGCCAAACACATTGTTATAGCCGATTTTCAACGAAGCAATTCCCGTCAATTCTGTTTCGCGCTCCTGTATCTTCATCAGGTAGTCCTTACCCGAATAAGCAATATTGCGCAAGTCATCGAGTTCGGTATTGACGCCAGAACGTATCACCCCACCGCGTTGCACCAGTTGTGGCGAATCGTTGTTCACTTCGCGTTCTATTCTATCGCGCAGTTCTTCACACAACTGCAGTTGGCGCCCTACCCGCACAATAGCGTCATTGTCGGCAGACAGACAGGCCTGTTTGATGGGAGCTATGGCTTGCAAAGCAGTTTTCAACTGCACCACTTCGCGAGGTGAAACCTTTCCTGTAGCCACTTTGGAGGCAATGCGCTCCAAGTCGCCGATGCGCTGCAACTGATCATCCACACACAGTCTGAACTCCGGTTGACGGAAGAAATAATCCACCACATCAAGTCGTTCGTTGATGCGCTTAGGATCTTTCAACGGAAAGACGACCCATCTACGCAACTGGCGACCGCCCATCGGCGATACGGTGCGGTCTATCACCGACAGCAATGACTTACCGTCTTCCTGCATCGTGCCCAACAGTTCGAGCGACCGTACGGTAAACTTATCCAAGCGCACATAGCGGTCTTCCTCAATACGGTTGAGCGATGTGATATGTGAGATATGGTTATGGAGGGTCTGTTCCAGATACTGAAGGATGGCACCGGCAGCCACCATGCCGCTTTTCAAATGGTCAACACCGAAGCCTTTCATCGACTTCACATGGAAATGGCGCAGCAGTTTCTGTTGTGCAGCCTGTTCGGTAAACACCCAGTCTTCCATTTCAAAGGTACAAAGCCGCACACCGAAGTTGCGTTCAAATTCTGCTTTTCGGTTGTGGTTATAGAGCACCTCCTTCGGTTGGAAGTTGGACATGAGTTTCTCCACATAGTCGGCAGTGCCTTCACCGGTAAGGAATTCGCCCGTTGAGATATCGAGGAAAGCCACACCGCATAGTCCTTTACCGAAATGTACAGCAGCCAGGAAGTTGTTTTCCTTATAGTTCAGCACATTATCCTGCATGGCAACACCCGGTGTCACCAGTTCGGTAATGCCACGCTTCACCAGTTTTTTGGTCAACTTCGGGTCTTCCAACTGGTCGCAGATAGCCACACGCATACCTGCACGAATGAGTTTCGGCAGATAAGTATCGAGTGCATGATGCGGGAAGCCCGCCATGGCATCGCCTTTGGCGCCTGCACCGTTGTTTCGGTGAGTCAAAGTGATGCCCAACACCTGCGAGGCAGTGATGGCATCGTCGCAATAGGTCTCATAAAAGTCACCGCAACGAAACAGCAAGAGTGCCTCAGGGTGCTTTGCCTTGAGGTCGAAAAACTGTTTCATCATCGGTGTGAGTTCCTTTTCTTTCTTTGCCATCGTCGTCAGTCTTTTATTGTGTTTATCCTTGTTCTTTAGTGCGGAATGCCAATGCATACATACGCATCTGTTTCACCATAGCCAGCAAACCGTTGCTGCGAGTGGGTGACAGATGCTCTTTCAGTCCTATCTGCTCTATGAAATACAGGTCTGAATCGAGTATTTCCTGCGGTGTATGTCCGCTGAGCACACGGATGAGCAATGCCACAATACCTTTCACGATAAGTGCATCGCTCTCTGCCGTAAAGGTAATGATGCCGTCAGCATAGTCAGCCTGTAGCCACACACGGCTTTGGCAACCGTCTATCAGGTTGCTTTCCACCTTATAGCGCTCATCGAGGGGTGCTTGTTCGTTGCCCAAGTCGATCAGCAGTTGATATTTGTCCATCCAGTCGTCGAAACCGGAAAACTCATCGATAATCTCGTCTTGAATTTCGTTGATGGTCATAAATATATAATATAGGTGTGTTTAATCTTCGTTGTTTTTGATAATCTTAAAGAGTTTATCGCTAGGGCGCACCTTCTCTGGAACTTTGAACGATACGCGAGTGCCTTTCTGTGCGGTTGTCACGGCATGGGTATCGTCATGGATTTCCTCTACCGTCACATAGAGTGCGCCAGTGGTAGGACCGGTGATGAGCATCTTGTCGCCTACTGAGAACTCGCAAGCCTCGCATGAGAACTCGGCAACACCAAGTTTCGAGAAGTATTTCATGCCCTTGCCCACATATACTTTGCGCTCTGTGGCACACGATCCGTAATGGCTGTTCCACTCTCCAAGGCGCTGTCCTTGATAGTATCCGTCCCAGAAACCGCGGTTGAAAACGGTAGCAAGGCGTTCGTCCCAGTCATCCTTCTTCTCCTCGGTAAATGTTCCGTCGAGGACACTCTGAATGGCTTCCTTATAACATTCCACTACAGTTTTGACATATTCGGGACCGCGGGCACGACCTTCAATCTTAAACACACGGACGCCACTCTTCATCATTCTGTCGATGAAGCGCACGGTCTTCAGGTCTTTCGGACTCATGATATACTTATTGTCTATCTCCAGTTCGATGCCTGTCTCCCGATCGGTCACCAGGTAAGAGCGGCGGCAGATCTGCATACACTCACCGCGATTGGCAGAGCGTCCGGTATTGTCAAGACTCATATAGCACTTGCCGCTGATAGCCATACACAAGGCGCCATGACAGAACATCTCGATACGGATCTGTTGTCCGCTCGGTCCGCAGATGTGCTGTTCTTCTATCTGCTGATAGATTTCAGCCACCTGGTCGAGGTTCAATTCGCGTGCCAATACCACTACATCGGCAAACTGGGCATAGAATTTCAATGCCTCGATATTCGAAATGTTCAGTTGAGTAGAGAGATGTACCTCTTGCCCGATACGGTTGCAATAGGTCATCACCGCCACATCCGATGCTATCACTGCAGAAATGCCAGCCTCTTTGGCGGCATCCACAATCTCGTGCATGAGCGGAATATCCTCACCATAGATGATGGTATTGACCGTGAGATAGGTCTTTACCCCTTGTGCATTGCATGTTGCAGCGATTTCCCGCAGGTCGTCGATAGTAAATGCCGATGCGCTGTGAGCACGCATATTGAGTTTCTCGATGCCGAAATACACCGAGTCTGCTCCGGCTTTTAGTGCCGCAGCCAGCGAGTCATGGCTACCCACAGGAGCCATGATTTCATAGTCAGCTATCTGGTTCATGGGTGCAAAATTACAATAAAATAGGTGGATAACAAAATGAAAAGTCATTTTTATCCTCAATCGGTCATCAGATTTCAATTCTGACGGAACACACTTACGAAAGAAACGGAAATATCATATCATCCTGCTATTTCAGCAGAAGGGTAGTTGGATAGGACTGACAAGGTACTTACCTACCACTTCTTGCTGTGTAACAATATTATGTGGGAAGAATATTGTGGATTTGCATAATTTTGCTTAACTTTGTGACCACAATCAGACTGTGCCGGATGATGACTGGCATGGCAACGTACTTTTCAGTACATCAATAACGCTACAAAGAACTATAAATATGTTAGTCAATACCTTTTGTGCCGCCGTCAACGGACTTGAAGTGACCACGGTAAAAGTAGAAGTGAGCATGACTCGCGGCGTGCAATTCCACCTGACGGGACTTGCCGATACTGCTGTGCGTGAGAGCTATGACAGAATCAGGGCGGCACTACAGAACAACGGATTGAAGATGCCGATGATGGACATCACCGCCAATCTATCGCCTGCCGATATCAAAAAGGAGGGTAGCGGCTATGACTTGCCATTGGCTATCGGTATTCTGGCGGCAAGCGGAAAGGTTGACGGGAGTCGGCTGAATGATTACATGATGGTGGGTGAGTTGGGACTTGACGGCAGGTTGCAACCCATACGCGGTGCACTTCCCATAGCCATTCGGGCACGCGCCGAACATTTCAAAGGTCTTATCGTGCCGAAACAGAACATCCGCGAAGCGGCTGTGGTCAACCAAATAGAGGTGTATGGCATGGAAACCCTCATCGATGTCGCCAATTTCTTCAATGGTTCATCGGAGATAGCCCCTACGGTTATCGATACGCGCAAAGAGTTTTATGAACAGCAATCACAGTTTGAACTCGACTTCGCTGATGTGCGCGGACAGGAAAGTGTGAAGCGCGCACTGGAAGTGGCGGCTGCCGGTGGACATAATCTCATCATGATAGGTCCTCCGGGAAGTGGTAAATCGATGATGGCGAAACGCCTGCCAAGTATTCTGCCTCCATTATCGCTCAGCGAAAGTTTGGAGACCACACAGATTCATAGTGTGGCAGGTAAACTATCGCGCGACACCAGTCTCATCTCGCAACGACCATTCAGAGCGCCACACCACACCATCTCGCAGGTGGCATTGGTTGGGGGCGGACAGAATCCGCAACCCGGTGAAATCAGTTTGGCACACAATGGTGTGCTGTTCTGCGACGAGTTGCCTGAGTTCAACCGGTCGGTGCTGGAGGTGATGCGCCAGCCTTTGGAGGACCGCTGTATCACCATCAGTCGTGCGAAATACAGCGTGCAGTATCCCTGTTCGTTTATGTTTGTAGCCTCCATGAATCCATGTCCTTGCGGCTATTATGGCGACCCCACTCACAGTTGTGCCTGCACGCCCGGACAGATACAACGGTATATGAACAAGATCAGTGGTCCGTTGCTCGACCGTATCGACATCCATTGCGAGATACAAGCCGTGCCTTTCGCACAACTCTCACAGATGGCTCCCGGTGAATCGAGCGAAACGATTCGCGCCAGAGTCATTGCCGCTCGCAAAATGCAGGAGGAACGGTTTATGGATTACAAGGGCATCCACTGCAATGCCCAAATGACGGAGCGCATGCTGCATCAGTTTGCCGAACCTGATGCCTCATCCATGGACATGTTACGCATGGCCATGGAGCGATTGAAACTCTCTGCCCGTGCCTATAGCAGGATTCTCAAAGTGGCACGCACCATTGCCGACCTTGATGGCAGTGAGCAGGTGCAACTTCCCCATATTGCAGAAGCCGTGGGCTACCGCAATCTTGACAGAAGCGACTGGTCAGAGAGGGGAATTTAACAATTGATGGAATTTTTAATATTACTGAAATCCATTACCAAGCGCAGTAACGGCAAAGGTTTATCGTGGTTGAAGAACCGCTTGACGGAATACATCCGTGGTTGGATAGGATATTACTATCTGGCAGATATGAAAACATTTCTCCAAAGAACGGAGGAATGGTATCATAGACGCATACGGTGTTATATCTGGAAATGTTGGAAACGAGTCCGTACTCGTTTCACGAACCTCATGAAATGTGGTATTGGCAGATGGAGGGCATGGCAATGGGCAAATACCCGCAAGGGGTATTGGCGCATAGCGACGAGCCCTATTCTAAAGTGTGCCATAACGAACGATGGACTTGTTAGGCAAGGTTATCCCTCACTTCTTGGCATCTATACCAAATTGCATAGCAATTAGAGAACTGCCGTATGCCGAACGGCACGTACGGTGGTGTGAGAGGTCGGAAAACGAAAGTAGGAAGAAAACTGCTTCGTTTTCCTCCTACTCGATTTGCATGACGGGCATGTCATACGACACTCTGCACTCAGAGATAAATCAAAAATCTGACAAAGCGAATTAATAGAACCCACCTAAAGCCTTTTGACGGTGGGAATTAATAGAACCCACCATTAGAAGCTGATGCGGTAGTACACGTTTGGCAGTGAGATGCCTGAGTCGTAAGTCTCCACAGTGTTCTTCTTGTAGTTGTAAGTGTTCTCGTAAGGCACTTTTTTCTGCAAGAGGTTGAGACCTTCGAAGGCTATGGTGTGGTTGCACTTCTTGCCTGTTATCTTGTAGCTGATGGTGAAGTCTACGATGCATGCAGGGTCGTACTGCTCAGAGAAAGCCTTTGTCTCGTCGTACACGACATCTGGTCTGCCAGCCTCGTAGTTCAATTGGCTTGCCGCCACATCGGCAGGAGTGTATCTCTGACCGCCTTGCAGGGTGACTTTGCCGTTGACACTCAGCACGTTCTGCCTTCTCTTGCCGAGCATCCATTCCTTACCGCCGAGCACCTTAACCATGAAGGTACGGTTGTAGCGTGAGTCGCGCCATATATTGTCGCCACCCTTGTACTCTGACTTGTAGAGCGAACCGTCCACCATCCAGTAGTAACCCTTGTGCATGTATTGCTCCAGTGCGACGTCTATGCCATAGTTGCGTCCCTTGCCTTTGCTCACGAGCTCGCGCTCCTCGTAATAATAGCGGCGGTTGATGGTGCAGTAGCTGCCGTCTTCAGTCACGGGAAGGTCGAAGAGGCTCTGGTAGTATGCCTCCACGCGTAGGTTGAGCTGGTCGTTGAATCGGTGGATGTACGAACCGATGATGTGGTGAGCCTTGCTCAGTTTGAGGTCCTTGTTTACAAAGCCCTCATTTTGGTCATAGACAAAGTATGTGTCCATCTTCTCTGTCTTGCTGTGCATGCCATAACCCACAGAGAACTGGTTCTTCTCGTCCGGATTCCACTGGAAGGCTGCGCGTGGCTCAACTGACACGTCGTCGTTGAGGCGGAAATACTGGGTATTCAGACCAAAGGTGAAGGTAAGCCAGCGGCTCATGTTCCACGAGTTGGCTATATAGGCGTTGAACAGGCCAGTGTGGCTGTCGGCTGTATAGATTGATTGTGCAGGCATGGCGGCTCCTACCTTTGGAGCCATCTTGAGGTCGATGTCGAAGAAGTACTCTGTGTATGTGGCACCAATCTTGGACTGGAACTTAGGGCTGAAACGCTTCTGCACATTCGTTGTGGCTGTAAACTGCGAGTTGTTCTGGCGCATCCTTATGTAGGGCAGGCAGTTGCCGAGCTTGTTGGCCTGGTTGGGCTGTCCGTCATAGTAGCTCTGGTCTCCATCGTTCTTGAAGTAGGAGGCTGCTATGGTGCTGTTGATGTTCCAGTTCTTGCCGAGGTACGCCTTGTGGTTGATGCCGCCAGCGAGCATTGTCTGATTGCTGACCGTGTACTCCTGGTCATACATGCTCTCCCACTTTGAGGGGTCTTCGAGCTCGAGCCAGTACTTGTCCTTCAGTCCTACTCCGAAGACGGAGAATGTGCCAGCCTTCTTTGTCGGGAAGTTGAGCTTGAAGTTGAAGTCCTGGAAGTCGGCCTGGTCTCCGTCGAGGGAGAGGAGTCCTATCTCACGGGCGATGGTGGTGACGGAGTAGCGGTAGTTGACGAGGTAGGATGCTCCTGTCTTCTTACTTATGGGGCCTTCCGATGTGCCTTCGAGGCCCAGCGTGCCTATCTGGAGCGCATGGTGGTAGCTGTCGTTGTCGCCTGCGCGCATTCTCATGTCAAACACGCCTGAGAGGGCATTGCTGTACTCGGCTGTGAAGGCTCCGAGGTGGAAGTCGGAGTTGTCGAGAACATTGGAGTTGAGTGCGCTGACGAGTCCTGTGCCCATGTTGAAGGCGTCAGTGAAGTGGTTCGGGCTGAAGATCTCCACGCCCTCAAGTCGCCACTGCATGGCCTGCGGCGCATTGCCGTGCACCGACACGCCGTTGTCGTTGCTGTTGCCAGCCACACCGGCAAAGGCTGTGACGAGGCGCGCCGGGTCGCTGTATCCTCCTGCATATCGGCTTGCCTCTTCCATGCTGAGCATCCTCGCCCCGACAAGAGCCATCTTGTTCACAGCGCTTTCTTTGCTGATGCGAGGCTTCACCACTACTTCTCCCAGCTCGTTCAAGCTCTCGCTTATGGGGACGTTGATGACCACCTCCTTGCCCTCCGTAACGAGAATCTCGGGGATGACGGCTGGCTGGTAACCTATGTACGAAGCTTCAATGGTGTAACGGCCTGTTGTGAGACCTGTTATCGAATATTTGCCGTTCATATCTGTCACGACTGCTTTCGATGTCTCCTTCACCTTGATCGTTGCGCCGATGATGGGCTCCCCGTTGTCAGCGTCTGTCACAACGCCTTTGATGGTTTGTGCGTTCGCAGTTGCGACGAAGAGTGCAACAAAGGCCGCAAGCATTGATTTTTTAAGGTGGGTTATATTGATTACCACCTTAATTCGTTGTGTCTGTGAATTTCTCATATCGTTTATTTCTTTTGTATGTGAAATTATAAAATATTGTATTTACTTATTTTTTTTATCTAAAAACAATGTTTTTGTACAAAGTAACATAAATATATGAAGATGGAATGAAACAATAGTCCATTTCTGCTGTACGATATTGTTATTTTTTATAGTACTCCCTAATATTCGAAAAGTGGTTGAACATTGGTTGCTGCGCCATCCAGAGCATGCGGACAATCCCGAACGTTCTCTTGTCTTGGCGTCACAAAGTTAATACTATTAGTTGAATTGTGCAAGAGTTTATCCTACTTTCTTCTCTTTGTTGCCGTAGAATGATGCTGGTGTGAAGTTGTCCAGACTCTGATGAGGACGCTCATAGTCATAAAACTTCACGTAATCAGCAATTCCAGAACGGAGTTCACTAACGTTTTCCGCAGGGTTGAAATATATGTACTCCTGCTTGATGCTGCGTCAGAAGCGTTCTATCCATATATTGTCTTTACAACGACCTCTACCATTCATGCTTACTTGTATGCCATAGCTGGTCAGCAGATCCTGCCAGTCCTTGGTCGTATACTGGCTTCCCTGGTCAGAATTCACTATTAGGCCATAAATTTGTTGCGAATCATTTTTTCTCTATATTTGCAACCATATTTATTACTACAATAAAACAACTTTATTGCACATATCAGGGTATGGATGCCATGGCACGTGCCCTCTTGAATGCTGCTGACATTTTTATTCCCGAAATGCTCCACACGTGTTATGCAAGTTTCGACAGTGGTGCGGGTAAGGAGTTTGAAGAAGGCAAACTCAATCTTGAGCGTCCACGACCGTCCTTTCCCTTATTCCTGTCATCCTCCTCCTTCTTGCTGTCCTCCATGGCAAGATTGATGCGGATGCTTTCCTTGAGGATAAGCTCCACGCCCTCCTCTCCGATACGGTGACGGAAATGTACAAGCTCGGATGAGGCGCAAGGTGCGGATATGCAGAAAGCCTCAAGACCGCAAAAGTACTGATAGTAGGCAGACAGGTAATAATCCCTCTAAACCAATCGGCTTTGCATTGGTTACCTGAGCGAAACGGATGCAAGCCGAGCCAAAAGGTGTTTGAACTGACTATATTGGGAGTATGTAACAGGTATCTAAAAAAAATGGCTGCGGATGCAGGGATTACGAAAAATGTCAGTTTCCATACGAGCCGTCACACAACACAGGTATATGCCGATGTGGTTATGGAAACAAAGGTTGAAGCCATTAGCCGAATTTCAAATTATTTTTCTAACTTGTAAAATACAAGGCTGCGCCGTAAACCTTAATTACGACACAGCCCCATATTTTCATCATTACTTTATTTTATATGCAGCTTTACGTGGATTATTTTTTCCGATAACCACATTTTGGGCATACTCCATCCGCATTGAGGGCGACACCGCAAAGAGGACAACGGTCGATGTTATTCTTTGTGGTAAACTCGGCAGACGCGGCATTCACACCGCTTGTGAAAGTGATCTTAGCGATGTTCAGTTTGTCTTTCAACAAGTCATATACAATCTTAATCATACCTTCCACTGTCATGGTTTCTTTGGTAACAACCAGACGGGCATCGGGGTAAGCCGTTGCCAATTCTGTCTTGAAGGCCTCTCCTTTCATTTTGTTTTGCGGATGACCGTTCTTGATGCCTTGCTTTTCATACACATCAAGAATGGCAGGAAGCAAAGGGTCATCTTCGCGGAGCACCAAGGCATGGTCAAAATTCTTCAACAGGCTCCATGCCACCTTTTGGATTTCATTACAAGGGTACACCATGTTTACACCTTCTTCAACCGTATCTTCCACCTCAATGGTCAGTGTGCCAGTGTGACCGTGAAGATACTGGGCTTCGCCTTGGAAGCCATAGAACCGATGTGCATACTGCAAATCGAAAGTCGTGATACTTCTCATACTTTTTAATTTTTAGTGTTTAACTTTGGATTATTTATCGTTATCTGCACCTGTATTCGACTAATGTCAACCGATGCAAAATTCTTTTCTTTCAAATACTGTCGTATCAATTCCGTAAGCTCTTCATCCATATAATCCATGATGCTCTCTCCCTCGAATATGTGGTGATGCTCTGTCACGGTAATGTCATAATAGCTTTTCCCCACTTCGGGATGGAACACAAGTGACAACAGATTAGCCTTGCAAAACGAATCAAGAATGCGATAGATGGTTGAGATGGTTATCTCATTATCTTTGGATTGCACACACTTGATTATTTCATCAATCGCAGCATGACGCAATTCCATCATAACCTCATAAACCACTTTACGTTGCGGAGTGATTTTTAGGCCTGCGTTCTTTATAATCTCCGTACTTTCCATTCTTCTCGTATTTTGATGTCACAAAGTTAATGAAAATATTTCGCATTTGCAAATTTTTACCAACAAAATTATGTTTTTTTAAGAATAAAGCCGCATTACCTATTTATCTGTTCGAAGATAGTGGCATACTGGTGGGGGGCACATATAATGATGTGGTTCCCGAGTGTTATATTATCACTATGGATGGTCTTGAATCGGAACCTTTCGCCGACGTTGCGTCCTACATTTTTGAGGATATGGGACGCGCCTATGCTGTCGTAAAGAAGCAATACCGCAATACAGACCTCAAAAAACATGTTATCGGACTCAACCTCGTTGAAATACATTCCTTAGATTCTGTCTATCAGAAATTCACCTGGCCCATGTGGGAATGTATAGAGTCTATGCACAATGGAGCAATTCTAATCAAAAAGGCTCGACTAATTAAACAAAAAGTGTTATCTTTGCATTGTGAACATAAACAATGGCCATTCACCTATGTCCTTGATAAATCATCGTAGGCGTAGTGCTAAATGGCATGGAGCGATTGAAACTCTCTGCACGAGCATATAGCAGAATTCTCAAGGTGGCACGCACCATTGCCGACCTTGAAGGATCGGCGCAAGTGCAGCAACAACACATCGCTGAAGCCATCGGTTACCGCAACCTCGACAGAGGTGACTGGGCTGAGCGAGGGATATAAATCACGCCTATAGGGATTTGAAAACCCAAGCAATTATCACACAATAGAAATATGCCGTTCACCAAGCAGAACGGTGGAGCATAACAACTAAACAACTTGATGATGAAAAAACTATTCACAACCGTCATGCTGACGCTGGCATTGACATCGACAATGGCACAACAGACAGTGCAACAGTCGGCAGACTACGTACCTACCAAGGAGAACCTTGAGGCACGCAAACATTTTCAAGACGAGAAATTCGGCATCTTCCTCCACTGGGGACTCTATGCCATGCTTGCCACAGGAGAATGGACCATGCACAACGCAGACTTAAACTACAAGGAATATGCCAAACTCGCAGGCGGCTTCTATCCCTCTCGCTTCAATGCCAAAGAGTGGGTAGAGCAGATCAAGGCATCAGGTGCCAAATATATTTGCTTCACTACCCGCCATCACGAAGGCTTCTCCATGTTCGACACCAAATACTCTGACTATAATGTCGTGAAGGCTACACCATTTAAGCGTGACATCGTGAAAGAACTTGCTGACGAATGTCACCGACAGGGTATTGACATCCACTTCTACTATTCACACATCGACTGGCAACGTGAGGATGCTCCGCTGGGACGTACCGGACACGGCACAGGACGACCCAAGGACAAACAAAATTGGAAGTCGTACTATAAGTTTATGAACAACCAACTCACCGAACTGCTCACCAACTATGGCAAGGTAGGAGCCATCTGGTTTGACGGTTGGTGGGATCAAGACATCAATCCATCATTTGACTGGCAACTGCCCGAACAGTATGCACTCATCCACAGTTTGCAGCCTGCATGCCTCATCGGCAACAACCATCACGTGACTCCATTCCCTGGCGAAGACTTCCAAATGTTTGAGCGCGACCTGCCTGGCGAAAACTCTGCCGGACTCTCCGGACAGTCTATTTCGCAGTTGCCACTTGAAACATGCGAGACAATGAACGGCATGTGGGGCTACAAGATTACCGACCAGAACTACAAATCGACCCATACACTCATTCAATATCTGGTGAAGGCAGCAGGCAAAAATGCCAATCTGCTCATGAATATCGGTCCGCAACCTGATGGTTGTCTGCCAGCTGTTGCGGTGAAACGTCTGAAGGAGATGGGCGACTGGATGAAGGTATATGGCGAAACTATCTATGGCACACGCGGTGGATTTGTTGCACCTCACGACTGGGGAGTGACCACACAGAAAGACAACCGACTGTTTGTGCATATCCTCAACCTGCAAGACAAGGTGCTCTATCTGCCCACTGGCAACAAGCAGATGAAGAAGGCTGTAGATTTTGTCAGTCGTAAGGCGGTGAAGATGCAGAAGTGTCAAGGCGGTGTGATACTCACGCTCGATGCTGTGCCTACAGCTGTTGATCAGGTCATCGAAATAGGATTCATCCAGTAAACGGATTGCTGCTATCAGCAGAAACGACAGTTCATCTGAGATGAATGAATCTAATATATAAGGTTTGCGTGCGTACATACACGTGTACGCACGCACACGCGATGTCGTAAAAATCGACCACTCGACCACCGATATGTCATAACACGCTGTAATATATACGGTTAAATGGGTGGTCGAAAATCTTACAACGGCGTTTTCGACCACACTTCGACCACCCGTGCAACGCCCTGAGGATACCAAACATAAACAATTAACTAACGTCCTGAAAGGACAAAGTAAAGCGTAATCCTATGTCCCTTATAAAATACGATCGTTTATCATCGTTTTTCCAAACCTTGATAATCTTTTTATCCAACGTTGGATAATACTTTTATCAAATATTGGATAATACCTTTACCAAATATTGGATAACACTTTTATCAAATATTGGATAACATCTTTATCAAACGTTGAAAAGACCTTTTTCAAACGTTAGACATTACTTTTGTCAAACGTTAGGTAATACTTATGCCAAACATTGGAAAAACACCTTTGCCAAACGTTGGGTAATACTTTTGCCAAAGGTTTGGAAACGCCTTGGCAAAATATCGGGCAATATCCCGCACATAGTAGGATTGCGCCTTAGCGTAAATTAAAGGTGGAGTCTCGTACGGAGACTCCACCTTTACTGATATCTTACGATGCAGATGCTTATTTGTCTTTCAGTTCCACTACAAAGCGGATGCCATGACGGAACTCGTCGTCAAGACGGAGATGACCGTTGAGTTTATATGCCATCAGACTGCAAGTGGGGAAGGTAAGTCCGTCGTCTTCAGTCAGATCGGCAATCTCGGAGAATGCCTGGAAAAGTGTTTCGCGCTTCTCTTCGGGCAAGGTCATACCCACAGCCGTTACCAAGAAATTACCGGTATGGGGGTTGCGCTTCTTAAACTCAAGGTTGATGCGCTCCACACCATCGGCCTTTACCACCTCTTCTACGATATTGAGCAATATGGTGCG
The DNA here is from genome assembly GCF_002251345.1 of Prevotella sp. P4-119. NCBI lineage: Bacteria > Pseudomonadati > Bacteroidota > Bacteroidia > Bacteroidales > Prevotellaceae > Prevotella > Prevotella sp. P4-119. The sequence goes on from NZ_NPJB01000079.1 coordinate 28,908, forward strand.
CAAAGCGTCCTCGTTAGTAGCGAAAGAGATGGGTTGGGCAGTACAAGTCACTTCGGTAGTGGACTTGACCATAGCCTTTACCTCTTGGGTGACTTTCTCGCAGAACTGTCCCATATTGTGACTGGTGAGTTCGTAGTGTTCCTCGCGAGTCTGCTCAAGCATCATATAGTTTTCTATGTGTGCGATATAGTTTTGCAAAGCCTTGACCTGTCGTTTGGTATCGCCTTGCTCCATGGCATCGAGTGACGGGCGGATTTGTGCGCTGATATTATTGAGGAACTTGTTTTTCTGCTCGTTATTGCTATTTGCCAAATCGAGGCTGGTCTTCAAGCGCTTGATTTCTCTGACGTTTTTGAACATGACAAAGAGGAAGAAGAGAAGGCCGGCAGCCAGTCCTACACCAATAACTATAAGGATGACGATAAACGCCCATTGCGCAGTAATGGTAGTAGCCTTGGTGCTTATTTCGTCCTGTGCTTCAGCGTATTGTGCTTTGACAGTTTTCAGTTCGTTGACAGCTCTGATGCCTGCAATAGAGTCGGTCCATTCGTCATACATCTTGTTGATGATGCCCGCCATCAAGTCGTTATTGTCTTGTTTGGCTTTGGCAATAAGGTCTTTGAAGCACTTTTCCTTGCCGTTATCATCCTTGCCTTTTGCATTCATGGTGAAGATCTCCTTATAGCATACAGTAGCCAAAGGTGCGTTGCCAGTAGTACGTGCAAAGGCAGCCTTCTTCATGAGCATGTCTTCAATGACATCTTTTTTCTTGCTGGCACGCGCATAGTTTTCCATCAGCGCCATTTGAGCTTTACGTTCTGCCGACTTGTTCAGACGGGTGTAGAGGCGGAAGCGTTCGTTGCTGACAAGATAATGCAAATCGGGATTGCCGGCTCCAAGCATGGCATCGAGAGCTCTGCATGTGGCAAAAGCCTCTCGCCAGAGATGGTTTTCTGACTGTCGGATGCTGGTCTGTACACCGTTTTCTACGGTTTGTCGCAGGTTTTGTGCGACCGTTGTGAGTGTGCTGCAAGCAACTAGTAGGGCAAGGATTAACTTTTTCATAATCTGACAGGTGTTTAGGTTATCTTATGCAAAGGTAGTAAATGATATTCAAAAACGAAACACATCTGCTGTTTTTTTCGTCTATTTTTCACCTTTTTTCGTTGTTTTCAATAGTTTCTTTGGATTGAAAGACCATGCTCATTTCCTTTGTGTCATACTTGACAGGGCAACAAGGCCCTAAGAGGAAGGCCATAATTCCTTTCCTTATTATCTTACGCACGCGTACATTATTATATAAGTAGGACGATTCGCTGTGGATGACCGACTGTTGAATGGCATTTCTTTCAAACATCAACAAGACCTTTTGCCCAATATTGTATAGAAAAGAGAGTATATGGCTTCGGGATGCGTTCGGGATGCGTTCGGGATGTGTCTTACTCATATTGGTGGTCGATGGGTGGTCGAAAACGCAGCAATTAAGCCATCGACCACCACCATAATGCCATATCTCTCAAAGGATTACATCATAGTGGTGGTCGTGTGGTCGAAATATTTCTGAAAACTAAATTTTCTGTATGTCAGCTGGTACGCTATCCTACCCGCTGGGAATGATGCATCAGTATTCAAACGAACTGCCGCCAAGAAACTCGCGAAGTAGCGATGTGGGCGGTATCTGGTCTTCCTTGATGGTGTGGATGTAGCGCAGAAACTTCATCAATCTATATGCCTCGGCATGCTCTTCGCAGTTTTCAGGCACCTGTTCCAACAAGGGCAACGCCTGATTCTTCAGTACTGCCAGTTCGAAAAGCATGGCAGAATTGAACATGGCATCGGCATTTTCCTGATAAGGGAATATCCAGCGGTTCTCACCCCGGCGTACCGAAGGCCAACGACGGATGGTGTCGCATGCCGATACCCCACGGTATTTATAGTCGCGAACGATACGGCGCAACAGGCGGTTGTCGGTAGTCGGTATGTAATTGTGCGTGTCGAGCAGGATGGTGGTCAATGCCGAAGCATAGACACGGAATATCTGATCGTTGGGGATAGATGCTGTCAGTTCGGGATTGAGCGCATGGATTCCTTCCAAGACAAGTACCTCGTTGCCCTGAAGTCGTAGGCGACGACCGCTTTTTTCACTTCTGCCCATCTGGAAATTATAGCGTGGCAGTTCCACCTCTTCGCCTCTGAACAGGGCATTCATCTGCTCGTTGAGCAAAGGAATGTTGAGTGCATGCAGATGTTCGTAGTCGTAGTCGCCAGTCTCATCGCGCGGTGTCTGTTCGCGGTTCACGAAGTAATCGTCGAGCGAAATGCCAATGGGATGGATGCCGTTGACCGCCAGTTGTACCGAAAGGCGCTTGCAGGTGGTGGTCTTACCGCTCGATGAGGGACCGGCTATGAGCACCATCTTCACATTCTTCCGTTTGGCAATCTCATCGGCTATCTGCGCTATCTTCTTCTCTTGCAGCGCCTCGCTCAGTTGGATGAGTCCGTTCGACTTCCCCTCTTCCACCGCTTTGTTCAGGTCGCCAATGGTACTGATGCCGAGGATGTCCTGCCAATGGTGGTGCTCCATAAAGATGTCGAACATCTTGTCCTGACGCACCAGTTCGCCCAAGCGTGACGGATCTTGTGGTGACGGCACGCGCAGAAGGATTCCGCCGAAATACGGTTCGACGCCGAAAAGTGTCAGTTGCTCGGTATTGGTGAGCATCGAGCCATAGTAATAATCCGCATAGCCATCTATCTCATAATAGGTGGTATAGAGCGATCCCAACCCTTCAAGGAGCTTCACCTTCGATACGGTTCCCATCTCACGAAACATGCGGATGGCATCTTCGGTTGTTGCCTGATGGCGATGAATGGGGATGGCAGCAGCCACAATCTCCTGCATGCGCTTTCTAATGGCAGCCACATCAGCGTCGGTCACCTGATGCCCGATATGCAAATCGCAATGGTAGCCATTGCTCACAGGCACATTGATAACCACATGTCCCGTGCCGTAAAGGTCGTGGACAGCCTTACAAAGCACAAAAAACAAACTGCGAGTATATGCTCTTAGCGCAGAAGGATGGCGGAGACTGAGAAACTCCACATCCTTACAATTATACACGCGATAGTGCATTCCCTCTATCTTATTGTTAACACGTGCACTTATCGGACCGTACTCCATGGTAAGGCCCGAAAAAGAAAAAATATCAGAAAGTGTACTTCCGATGCTTACATTTAATATTTTTTTATTATTTTTGCAACGGATTTGAACCATTTGTTCCATAGGCATATTGTTTGCATTAGTCGTGGACAAAGTTAGTGAATATATTTAGAATACAATAAGAATTTAAACTTTTTAAACTTCCAAGTATGTCAATTTGGATTCTTTTCAAGCTTTTGGGATCACTTGCCCTGCTGATGTTCGGTATGAAATCAATGAGTGAGGCGCTCCAAAAAATGGCAGGACCGCAATTGCGACATGTCCTCGGTGCCATGACCACCAATCGTTTTATGGGTATGACCACTGGTATGCTTGTCACGGCAAGTGTACAGTCGAGCACCGCTACAACTGTGATGACCGTTTCGTTTGTAAACGCTGGTCTGCTGACTTTGGCACAGGCTATCTCAGTTATTATGGGTGCTAATATTGGAACAACCCTGACGGCGTGGATTATGTCGGCAGGGTTTTCTTTTAATATCACCGACTTCGTCTATCCGGCTTTCTTTTTCGCCATTATCCTCATCTATTCGAAGAAAAAGCGCTTCATAGGCGACTTCGTGTTTGGTATTGCCTTCATGTTCCTCGGTCTCGGCACACTCCGACAGACCGGTATAGACATGCACCTCGGAGAAAACCAAGCCGTGCTCGACTTCTTCGCATCGTTCGATCCCAACGCATTCAGCACCACACTCATCTTCCTGCTCCTTGGAGGTGTGCTTACCTTCTGTGTACAGTCGTCGGCTGCTGTCATGGCTATCACCATGATTCTCTGTTCGAGCGGAGTATTGCCCATCTACCAGGGTATCGCACTCGTCATGGGTGAGAACATCGGTACCACAGTCACCTCAAACTTGGCTGCCATGTCTGCCAACACACAGGCGCGGCGTGCAGCACTTGCACACATGTTCTTCAACGTCTTCGGTGTGATATGGATACTCTTCGTATTCCGTCCTTTCGTCGATATGGTCTGCGGACTCGTTGGCTACGATGTGGATATGGACCGCGCCACTACCACAGCCAAGGCTTTTCTTGCCAATTCCGCCAAACTCAGTTTTGTGCTGGCTGCCTTCCACACCTGCTTCAATGTTGTCAATACCGCTATCCTCATCTGGTTTATCCCACAAATCGAACGCTTCGTATGCTGGGTGATCAAGCCTAAGAAAGTGGATGAAGAGGAGGACTTCCGTCTGCACTTCATTACTGCTGGCTTCATGAAGACTCCGGAGCTCTCGGTATTGGAGGCTCAAAAGGAGATACAGCAGTTTGCCATCCGCATACAGCGCATGTTCGGTTTGGTCAAAGAACTGTTGGTGGAGAAAGACGAGAAGACATTTAATAAGATGTACTCGCGTATAGAGAAGTATGAAGGAATATCCGACAACATGGAATTGGAAATTGCACAATACCTCGATGAAGTGTCGGACGCTCATCTCTCTGACGATACCAAAGCTAAAATCCGTGCGATGCTGCGCGAAATATCAGAGATTGAAAGTATCGGCGACGCTTGCTACAACATTGCACGCACCATCTCTCGCAAATATCAGGGCAAGCAAGACCACTTCAATCAAAAGCAGTATGAGCACATTTTCCAAATGATGGAACTCACAGACCAAGCCCTGACGCAGATGAATGCGCTAATGGCTGGCAGAAAAGTATCGTACGATGTCAACCGTTCGTTCAACATCGAGAACGAAATCAATAATTACCGCAATCAGTTGAAATCGCAAAACATCAACGACGTGAACAACCATGCATACACCTATGCCGTGGGCACCATCTATATGGATATCATCAACGAATGTGAGAAATTAGGCGACTATGTGGTCAACGTAGTTGAAGCACGCATGGGTACACGTCAAAAAATTGCATAAAAATGCAATTTTAACATTGATGTAACATTTATTTGTATTTTTTTAATCAAATTTGCCACGGATTTATATAACAAACAACAAGTATAACAAAAAACTACTTCTTCTGATGGTTATGAGTGTTGACTTCAACACTCACCATCATGGCTCAGATCACTACCTCCGCCCTTAGCGGTAAGGTAACGACGCAAGACACGAAGGAGGAGGTGATTGGTGCTACGGTACTGGCGAAGTATATATCTATGGTACACTCGATAAGAAGGGTAATACTAAGAACTTTGCAAGTCTCGGTATCGAAGAAGGTGACGAAATTACCGTTATCGGTTACAAGACATCGTTCAACAACAAGCCACAAATGGGTGGTGCATTCTATTTCGAACCTAAGAAATAATCAGACTATACAAGTCATATATCAAGGGGAACTCCTATCGGGGTTCCCCTTTTTATTTATCCGCCAATCGGTTCTTTGATAAAGAAATGACCGATTTGTAATTAACTAATATCGCGAAGGTGAATAATATCACGGAAATAACCAAATTGCGAACCGATTATTTTGCACTTTCACCATTATTCGCTAACTTTGCACAAAAAGCAAAAGCTATAAGGCCATGGCAAAGAATCAGAACTGGAAAGACGACTGCTGGGTGTTGCTCATACAACTATACCAAAAGAAGCCGGCAGGGCTCAAACCCCTGTACTGCAAGGCTATGGTGGATCTCAGCCTCGAACTACACGTTCCGCCACAAACACTCCATCAGAAGATGAAGCAACTGGAAAGCCTCGACACGCCCCGTATCCAACAACTATGGCAACACTATGCCAACAACCCACAACGTCTGAACCGAGCAGTAAAGTTGCTGAGACGAATGGCAGGATTCGGCAATAGTGGCGAATTCTACGAAGGGGTGGAACTGCAAGAGTCGTTTGAACACGATTTCAGACCCATTGAAGGTGATAGTCAACTGATGCCTGTCACACTCATCATCATTCTCGACCTATATTTCAGACTGACACCCATCACCATGGTTCCAGAAACTCCAGAAATACAAGACCTGGCCCGACTAATGCACATGTCTGCAGCAAAGATTGCTGACATCATGGAAGTATATCAACACTGCGACCCCTATCTCAATAGAAATGAGATGCTCTTTAGTCCCATCTTCCCTGCTTGTCAGGATATATGGCAGAGATACGGCAATAGCGATACCGAACAACTGGCTACGCTGGCCGAACAACTCAAGGCGTATTACCGATGAAACAAGAACAGACACAAGAACAACAACTGTCACAATCGCTCCGGCAAACCCAGAGCATCACACAGCAACAGTTGCTCCAAGCGCAACTCACAGAGATGCCTATGGCGCAACTCATGGAACGCATACGCACTGAAATGGACGATAATCCTGCGCTGGAATCATCGGGCACCGATGAAGAGAACGATTGGCACGACGATGAACCATCAGACACCGATACTGATACCAACGAAGACTACGAACAACGCAACGAGCGCGAAGAGCGGAACGATGCGCTCGATGCCGCTTTAGAACGCATTGGATGCGATGATGAAGACCTTCCCGTATATCACAGCGGACCATCTTATGACGAGGAACGCGAAGAGATGGTCTATGGCGAAACTCTCTCTTTCTATGATCAGCTCAAGGAACAAGTGGGGCTCTTGCCACTTGATGAGCGCCAACGATATATCATGGAATACATCATTGGCTCACTCGACGAAGACGGACTACTGAGAAAAACGCTCGATAGCATAGCCGACGAACTGGCTATCTACCACAACATTGATACCAATGAACACGAATTGCAAAAGCTCTTGGAGATGCTCCAAGACTTTGACCCCGCTGGTATTGGTGCACGCTCATTGCAAGAATGTCTGCTCTTACAAATCAAAAGACGTGAACCATCGCGGCTGACCACTCTAATGGAACAAGTGGTCAACAACCACTTCGAAGATTTTACCAAGAAGCACTGGCAACAAATCAGACAAAGCTTGCAATTGACAGAGATGCAAGTCGATACACTCATGGCAGAGATGCGCAAACTCAACCCCAAACCTGGTGCATCAATGGGCGAAGCCGTAGGGCGTTCACTCCAACAAATCACACCCGATTTCATCATCGATACACAGGACGACGGTACCGTGACCTTCCAACTCAATACTGGAGAATTGCCAGAACTGCATGTATCACCATCGTTTTCCGAAACACTCAATCAATATCAGACCAACAAAGAAAATATGAGCCGCCAAATGAAGGAAGCGCTGCTCTATACTAAAAAGAAAGTGAATGCCGCTCATAGTTTCATAGAAGCTATCAAGAGCAGACGCCGCACACTCACCATGACTATGAATGCCATTATACAATGGCAGCATCGCTATTTCGAAGAAGGCGACGAGGCACTGCTACGACCTATGATTCTCAAGGATATTGCGGAAAAGACAGGTCTCAACCTCACCACCATCTCCAGAGCCTGCAACGGTAAATATGCACAAACACGATGGGGCACTTTCCCCCTTCGCCACTTCTTCACCGAAAGCTATACCACTGCTGAAGGTGACCAACTCTCCACTCGGCAACTTAAGATGATTCTGCACGACCTCATAAACAGCGAGGATAAACAGCAACCACTGAGCGATGATGCACTCTGCAAACTGCTCGCAAAGAAGGGCTACCCCATAGCACGACGTACCGTGGCAAAATACCGCGAACAACTTGGACTGCCTATAGCACGACTGAGAAAGGAGGAGAAAAAATGAAAAACGAAAAGCGCCTCATCATCGCTGCACGTGCGGTAAGCCTATTCTTCACACCATTCTATTTGCCCATCGTAGGCATGCTTGTACTTTTCACCTTCAGTTTCATGAGCATCTTCCCTACTGCCTATAAATTGCAGGTACTGGCAATGGTCTATTTCTTCACGATTCTGATGCCAACCATATCCATTCGACTCTACCGCAAATACCAAGGATGGACACTCATCGAACTAGGCCAACGTGAACGGCGCATGGTGCCCTATGCTCTATCGATAGCCAGCTATTTCGCTTGTTACTATCTCTTCCTTCGGCTTCACATGCCACATTTCATCGGTTCCATCCTTTTGGCAGCACTCTGCGTACAGATGATATGTGCGCTTATCAATGTAGTATGGAAGATATCTACCCACTCGGCAGCAATCGGAGCCGTAGGCGGTGCACTATTTGCCTTTGCCGAATATCTGGCATTCAATCCCATATGGTGGCTCTGCCTGGTATTCCTTGTCGGAGGAATCGTGGGCACCTGTCGCATGATATTACGACAGCACTCTCTCGGACAGATAGTAGGAGGATTCTGGATTGGCTTCTTTGTAGCAGCCATCATCATTCTCTTCATCTAACGAATCACAATAGATTATAACATACAGACAACAACATCGTTTAACAACAACAAGACATACAAATACGATTATGAAACCAATTGTCAGCATCATCATGGGCAGCACAAGCGATTTGCCCGTTATGGAAAAAGCATGTAAACTACTCGACGAGATGCAAATTCCCTTTGAGGTCAATGCGCTGTCGGCACACCGTACCCCTGACGCAGTAGAGGCATTTGCTGCAGGGGCTAAGGAGCGCGGTCTGAAAGTGATTATCGCAGCTGCCGGAATGGCGGCTGCACTACCGGGCGTCATCGCAGCATCAACCACACTCCCCGTTATCGGAGTGCCCATCAAAGGTATGCTCGACGGACTCGATGCCATGCTCTCCATCATACAGATGCCCCCAGGAATCCCTGTAGCAACAGTAGGTGTCAACGGTGCACAGAACGCAGCTATCTTAGCTGTAGAAATGCTTGCACTCTCCGATGAAGCCATTGCCAAGCGCCTGGCAGACTATAAGGCTGGACTGAAAGCCAAGATAGAGAAAGCTAACCGCGATTTGGCCGAAGTGAAATACGAATATAAAACCAACTGAAGCACTGCTTCACCAATCCATAAGAAGATGAGTTACAAACGAAGAGTATCATCCATTGCCCACGTAGGACAGCTCGGCATCGGAGGCGATAACCCTATCCGCATCCAGTCGATGGCCACCAAAGACACCAACGATACCGAAGGTTGCGTGGCACAAGCCAAACGCATCATCGATGCAGGAGGTGAGTTGGTGCGCTTCACTACACAGGGAACACGTGAAGCCGAGAATATGAAAAACATATCTCAACGGCTGAAAGCCGATGGCTATACAGCTCCATTGGTAGCTGATGTACATTTCACAGCCCGTGTAGCCGATGTGGCAGCATGCTACTGCGAGAAAGTTCGCATCAATCCCGGCAACTATGTTGACCCTGGCAGAGTCTTCAAACATCTCGAATATACCGATGCAGAATATGCCGATGAACTAAAAAAAATAGAAGCCAAACTAGTGCCGTTCCTCAATATCTGTAAAGAGCACCATACTGCCGTACGCATAGGAGTAAACCATGGTTCGCTCAGCGATCGCATCATGTCGCGCTATGGCGACACTCCCGCAGGTATCGTAGAAAGTTGCATGGAGTTTATGCGCATCTGCAAACGTGAGAACTTCAACGATGTGGTCATATCCATCAAAGCCAGCAATACTGTGGTCATGGTTACTACGGTACGCCTCTTGGTGGAAACCATGGACCATGAAGACATGCACTATCCACTGCATCTCGGTGTTACCGAAGCTGGAGAAGGCGAAGACGGACGCATCAAGAGTGCCGTAGGTATTGGTGCCTTGCTGACAGAGGGCATTGGCGACACCATCCGTGTATCACTCAGCGAAGAACCAGAATGTGAAATTCCTGTAGCACGCCAACTTGTAGATAACATCGAAGCATGTGCTATTCTGCGTGAGAAAGCCGAGGCTTCCATCGCCGATGATACCATCACCATCACCTTGGATGATGAAGATTGGCAGACCATGCAACTCAAAGTCGCCATGACAACAGGAGCCTTACTCATCGACCGTAAAGCTCATCAACTTGTCATCAACAATCCCCACTTCTCAGCAGAACGTCTCGTAGGTCTGGCAGATGCTATTCTGCAGGCTGCACGCATTAAGTTTACCAAGACAGAATACATCTCTTGTCCGGGTTGCGGACGCACACTCTACAATCTACAAGACACCATTGCCCGCATTAAAGCAGCAACCAGTCATCTGGTAGGACTAAAGATTGGCATCATGGGATGTATCGTCAATGGTCCTGGTGAAATGGCAGATGCCGATTATGGCTATGTGGGTGCAGGACGTGGAAAGATATCACTCTACCGACAAAAAGAGTGTGTAGCAAAGAATATCCCTGAGGCTGAAGCCGTAGAACGCCTATTACAACTGATTGACGATGATCGAAAAAAACAATAATATCAGTTATTCGCATGGTGTGGCAACAATCGGTAAAGCCTACAGACTATTCCATTTTGTCGTTTGACGATAAGGGCTAAAGGGCCCAATAACATCTAGCAGATGACATACACACCACTTCTATACAAATTGACAAAGCCCTGCTTCCAGATATAGAAAGCAGGGCTTTGTCAGATATCAGTATCACTTATTCAGCAAAGGCAGCTTCCTCTGCTTCGGCAATAATCTCCTCACGGCTCTTTGCCCGTGGTGTTGCAGTAATATCATCAAGTGAAAAATCCATATCATGACGGTCTGCCGACTGGTTATCATTAGCCGATACATTCTTCTGCTGTGATTTCTGTGGACGAGGAAAATCTCTTTCTGTAGTTTGAGGCTGCTCCACAATAAAATCACGCTGATCTGCTTCTGGATCAGGTACAGAGAGTATCGGTTCCTCCTCCATCTTTGTACGTTCCGTCTTTGCAGCAAACACGCTGTCTATGAATTGTGGCTCGCGACGCAAACGCTGTAGCGTATCCTTGCAGGCATTCTGCTGACTCTCTTTTTTACTGTATCCTTTACCCGCACAACCTTCTACACCTTCAAGTATCACCTGATAGACAAAGACAGGACTGCTATTCTCATCTTTCGTCTGTTCCACTTGTTTAAACTCCAGCCGCACACGGTTTTTCTGACTCCATTCCAACAGTTTCGACTTGAAATTGACCTCCTTATAGGCCACTTTATCGATGTTGATAATCTGGTTGAGGATACGCTTCTGCATGAAACGCATGCAGGCTTCATAGCCGCGGTCGAGATAAATCGCACCGACAAGGGCCTCGAAAGCGTTTCCCCCCATGTAACTGTTATGAACTGTAGAGCGGTCAGACGTAGTGATCAGCCGAGTGATACCCATCTCTTTGGCCAATCGTCCGAGTGTTTCGCGCTGTACGAGTTTAGAGCGAGTATTAGTAAGAAATCCCTCGCGCTTGCCTTCAAAATGACGAAATACGATATCGCCCACCACAGCATCAAGTATGGCATCACCCAAAAATTCGAGGCGCTCATTATTCAAAGGACGTCCTTTCTCATTTCGGCGACGCAGACTCTTGTGTAGAAGAGCCTGCTTATAGAGCTGTATGTTGCGAGGATAAAATCCTAGAATTTTGTATAAAGAAGAATAAAGCTCCTTCTCCTTGCGGAAAGGGAGCCTTATTCTATCTATGAAATTATAATTATTCAGCATACTTCTTGAACACTACACAAGCGTTGTGACCACCAAAACCGAAGGTATTGCTCAGTCCGGCACGCACTTCGCGCTTCTGTGCTTTGTTGAAGGTGAAGTTGAGGTTGTAGTCAATCTCTTCATCGTTATCGCCTTCCTCATGGTTGATAGTGGGAGGAACGATGTCGTTCTTGACAGCCAATACGGTAGCCATAGCCTCTACAGCACCTGCTGCACCAAGGAGGTGACCAGTCATCGACTTGGTACTGCTGATGTTGAGCTTATAAGCAGCATCGCCAAACACTTCCTTGATAGCCTTGGCTTCAGAGATATCACCTACGTGGGTAGATGTTCCGTGTACGTTGATATAATCGATATCTTCAGGATTCAAGCCTGCATCCTCCAATGCGTTGCGCATCACGAGGCATGCACCGAGACCCTCTGGATGAGAGGCGGTGATGTGGTGAGCATCGGCGCTCATTCCTGCACCAACCATTTCTGCATAAATCTTAGCACCACGTGCCTTAGCATGTTCGAGCTCTTCAAGAATCAAGCAACCAGCACCTTCAGCCATGATGAATCCATCGCGACTTGCGCTGAACGGACGGCTTGCCTTTTCAGGTTCATCGTTGCGAGTTGACAGAGCGTGCATCGCATTGAAACCACCAACACCTGTTGCACAGATAGCAGCCTCAGCACCACCACTTACGATAATGTTGGCCTTGCCCAAACGGATAAGGTTGAAAGCATCAGCCAATGCATTGCTTGAAGAAGCACAAGCCGAAGCAGTGATATAGTTTGGTCCGTGGAAACCGTACATAATAGAAATCTGTCCGGCAGCAATATCGGCAATCATCTTCGGAATGAAGAATGGATTGAATTTAGGACCATCAGCCTCGTGAACACCATAGTATTTCACTTCATCCTCGAAGGTCTTAATACCACCGATACCTACTCCATAAACAACGCCAATGCGGTTTTTGTCTTCGGTATCAAGGTCCATTGCACTGTCTTCCACAGCCTGTTTAGCAGCAATAAGAGCCAGCTGTGTGTAACGATCCATCTTACGAGCCTCTTTACGATCAAGATAATCATTGATGTTAAGGTTCTTCACTTCGCACGCAAACTTAGTTTTGAAGTTTGTGGTATCGAAGCTGGTAATGGGGGCTGCGCCACTCTTTCCCGCCAGCATGTTCTGCCAGGTCTCCTCAGAAGTGTTGCCCAGTGGCGTGACGGCACCGAGTCCAGTCACTACTACTCTTTTCAATTCCATATTTTAGATTTGGTTGTCTTAGTGATGTCCTATTACTGAATGGGTGTTGAACATTGGCCACCAAAAGGTACGCCAACACCCAACACCCAAAAGTCCATCACAGATGTGATTTATTTTTTGTTCTCCTCGATGTATGCGATAGCATCACCTACAGTGCCAATCTTCTCAGCCTTGTCGTCGGGGATAGAGATACCGAACTCTTTCTCAAATTCCATGATGAGCTCAACGGTATCCAAAGAATCAGCGCCGAGGTCGTTGGTGAAACTTGCTTCGGGCTTTACTTCTGCCTCGTCAACACCGAGCTTGTCAACGATGATTTCCTTTACTTTGCTTTCAATTTCTGACATAATGTTCTTTTTAAAATAGTTTATAATGTATTCTTTTTTTGTGTGCTTACTACCCCATAGGGCACTTAGCGGTTGCAAAGTAACTAATTTTTATTGAGTTACGCAAATAATTTCGGTAAAAAAGCGCTTTTCTTTGCACAAATACCTATAATCTGTGCACTTTTTAGCCCCTTTTCTGCATATTTTTTCAGATTTTTTCACGTCTAAGTGGGTAATTATTGCGCAAAGATTCAAACAGCGAAGGATCGTTTTTAAGTTTTTCACTATCCTTGATGGGGTTGTAAAGCTGTAAAGGATCACCTGTGAAATGAAAACCGTCAGGTAGAGACGGAGGGTCTATACGACCGGGATTGGGCAAATGGAAATGATGACAAAGAGCTTGAATTACCATATTATCAGCATTAGTCTTGCCATCTGCAGAGTAGCCTGCAATATGTGGAGTGGCAATAAAAGCCTGTTTCAGGAGTTGGAGATTGATATCAGGTTCACCCTCCCATACATCGATAACCGCATCGCGCACTCGCTTTTCACACAATGCTGTCAACAGAGCGTTATTATCAACCACAGGCCCACGACTTGTATTAATTATATAAGGTACGCGCGAGAGCCTTTGGAAGAACGCTTCATCTGCCATATGCCATGTAGCATAACATCCTTCGCGGGTAAGTGGCACATGGAAAGTGATGACATCTGCCTCCCGCTCTATCACGTCTAACGACACATAGTCTGAGGAGCCCACTGGCGGATCGCATACCAAGACACGCATACCCATGCGTTCAGCTACGTTCTTCACTTTCTGTCCCACATGTCCACATCCCACGATACCGATAGTGGCACTATTGAGTTGAAGTCCTTTCTGTTGTTGAAGCAAAAGAAGTGACGATTCGAGATACTGTGCGACCGAGGCAGAATTGCATCCTGGACAACTGGTCCATGTTATGCCTGCACGCTCCATATAATCGGCATCAATATGATCAAATCCTATGGTTGCAGTGGCAACAAAAGTCACTTTCGAACCAGCCAACAGTTTTTCATCACATCGCGTACGAGTTCTCACTATAAGTGCATCAGCATCTTTCACATCGGCAGACGCTATTTTTGCTCCGGGAATAGCCACCACTTGGTCGGCCAGCATCTGGAGTTTCTCGCGGATATAGGGTATTTTATCGTCAACAACTATTTTCATAATTGGATGCAAAGATAATGAATCGGGAAGGAAAAGAGAAAAAAATCACGGTTTTCTTTTGTATTTCACTCACTTATTCTACACCTTTGCCGCCATGCGCCCAAGGTACTCACGTTCGGAAATGCAAAAGAAAACGAGGTTTTCTTTTGTATTTCACTCACTTATTCTACACCTTTGGCGCTATGCGCCCAAGGTACTCACGTTCGGAAATGCAAAAGAAAACGAGGTTTTCTTTTGTATTTCACTCACTTATTCGTACCTTTGCACCAAACAAAAAAATATAGACTATGACATTTACTGAAAAAGCTAACCAAATCTTCAAGCAAGCTATTCGTGACTATCACTTGAAAGATCATGTGGACACGCCCATTTCTAATCCTTACGAGCGCGACTCTATTGAGTATAGCCTGTATCTGAAATGCTGGATTGATACCGTACAGTGGCATCTGGAAGATATCATCCGCGATCCACACATCGACCCAACAGAGGCACTGGCTCTGAAGCGTCGCATCGACCACAGCAATCAAGACCGCACCGATTTGGTAGAGGAAATCGACTCTTACTTCCGTAAGTTATATAGTGACATCAAGCCTTTGACCGACGCACGACTGAACACAGAGAGTCCAGCATGGGCCATTGACCGTCTTTCCATTCTGGCTTTGAAGATCTGGCACATGCAAGAACAGACCGAACGCAAGGATGCTGACGTTGCCCATGTAGAGAAGTGTCAAGCCAAGCTGCAGGTTCTTCTTGAACAGCAGGTGGATCTCAGCACAGCCATCGACCAGTTGCTCGAAGACATTGAGCAGGGTCGCAAGTACATGAAGGTATATCGCCAGATGAAGATGTACAACGATCCTTCTACCAACCCTATTCTCTACAAGAAATAATTCAATTGGTGAAAAAGGAACATCTTCTCGTCATCCGATTCTCTGCATTAGGCGATGTGGCCATGACAGTGCCCGTCGTCTATGCATTGGCACAGCAATATCCTGATGTGCGCATTACGGTATTGAGCCGTAACTTTGCACGTCCTTTATTCGATGATCTGCTACCCAACATCAATTTTATGGAGGCTGACCTCAAACGCGAATACCGCGGTATCACTGGTTTGAACAGTCTCTACCGCCGTTTGTTGGCCAAACAGTTTACAGCCATTGCCGACCTTCACAGCGTACTGAGGTCAAGTTATCTGCGCATGCGCTTCAATCTGGACCATTATAAAGTGGCACACATTGACAAACATCGCAAAGACCGCCGTCGCATCACCTCTTCAAGCAATAAGCAACTGATTCAGTTGCCTACTTCATTCCAAAACTATGCTGATGTATTTGCCCGCTTGGGCTATCCCGTCAACGTACAGTTCCGCTCCATTTTTTCAGAAGATGGTGGTGACATGAATCTTTTGCCAGAGAGTCTTCCCCGTCCCACTGTCGGTCAACCGTGTATCGGCATTGCACCTTTTGCCGCACACGAAGGCAAAATCTATCCAGTTCGATTAATGGAACAGGTAGTAGAGCAATTGCTTGCCAAACATCCTGATACTCGCATCTATTTATTTGGCAAAGGCCAGCGCGAAGACGAAACATTCCCGAAATGGTGTGCTGCCCACCCCCAGTGTGTGTATGTAAGCCAACATTTGAATAATCTGCGCGACGAACTCATCTTAATGAGCCACCTCCAAGTAATGGTATCCATGGATTCTGCCAATATGCACTTGGCATCGCTGGTAGCCACACCCGTAGTAAGCGTATGGGGCGCCACTCATCCTTTTACTGGTTTTATGGGTTGGAATCAGAACCCAGAGAATGCCATCCAGATAGCGTTGGAGTGCCGTCCATGTAGCATCTACGGCCAGAAACCATGCTTACGAGGTGACTATGCTTGCATGCGCAACATCGCACCAGAGCAGATTGTCAACCGCGTAGAACTGATTCTGAACAAGCATTAAATCCCGTTTACGGATAGTTCTGCCAGCTATTTCCATGTAGCACTATCCGTCAATGGCTTTTCTTGATATGAGAAAAACCATGAAACACTATAATTTTTCATAAAAAAATAATGCGGTATCAGAAAATATGTGTACCTTTGCGCCGATTTTAAAACAGATACATTAATAATATTATAAAGACAAAAAATGGATAAAGTAAGTTACGCTATGGGCATCGGTATCGGCATGCAGCTGAAGCAGATGGGTGCCACAGACATGAACGTTGACGACTTTGCAGCAGCCATCAAAGACGTGCTTGCAGGCAACGAACTGAAGGTACCAAACCACGAAGCGCAGCAAATTGTGCAAGATTACTTCATGGCACAAGAGAAGAAACTCAACGAACAGCGCGCCGCACAAGGCAAGATTGCCAAAGAAGCAGGTGAGAAATATCTGGCAGAAAACGCAAAGAAAGACGGTGTGGTTACACTGCCCAGCGGTCTGCAATATCAAGTTATCAAGGAAGGTAACGGTAAAAAGCCATCTGCCAAAGACACAGTACGCTGCCACTATGAGGGATTTCTCATCGATGGCACAGTTTTCGACTCATCAGTACAGCGTGGTGAACCCGCAGAATTCGGTTTGCAGCAGGTGATTGCCGGATGGACCGAAGGTCTGCAGCTGATGCAGGAAGGAGCTAAATACCGCTTCTTCATACCTTATATGCTGGGATATGGTGAGAGTGGAGCAGCAGGTGCTATTCCCCCATTTGCAGCACTTATTTTCGATGTAGAGCTCATCAAGGTGCTCTAAACCAAACAGAAATGATACAAACATTAGTAATACAATGAAGAAATTTACCATTGCAGCATTCGCTGTAGCCGCAGTAGCCATGCTTTCTTGCGGCAATGCCGCTCCCAAGGCTAACCTGAAGAGCGACGTAGACACACTGAGCTACGCCATCGGTATGGCACAGACTCAGGGTCTGAAAGATTATCTCGTAACACGTCTTGACGTGGATACCGCCTATCTGGACGAGTTTATCAAAGGTTTGAACGAAGGAGCCAATGCCGGCGACGACAAGAAGAAAGCCGCTTACTACGCAGGTATTCAGATTGGCCAGCAGATTTCAAACCAGATGATGAAGGGCATCAACCACGAGCTTTTCGGTGAGGATTCTACCAAGACCATCTCTCTGAAGAACTTCATGGCAGGTTTCATCAGCGGAACAACTGGTAAGGGTGGCCTCATGAGCATCGACTCAGCACAGATGGTTGCTCAGAAGATGATGCAGAGCATCAAGGCCAAGACCATGGAAAAAGCCTACGGTCCTAACAAGGCAGCTGGTGAGAAATTCCTTGCAGCCAATGCCAAGAAGGAAGGTGTGAAAACTCTTCCCGGTGGTGTACAGTATAAGGTTATCAAGGTAGGAACCGGTAAGATTCCTGCTGACACCTCAATGGTAAAGGTTAACTACGAGGGTCGCACCATCGACGGCAAGGTATTCGACAGCTCATACAAGCGCAACATGCCCGCAGACTTCCGTTGCAACCAGGTTATCAAAGGTTGGACAACCGCTCTGACCCACATGCCTGCAGGTTCTGTATGGGAGGTTTACATTCCTCAGGATCAAGCTTACGGTGAGCGCCAGCAGGGTGAAGACATCAAGCCTTTCTCTGCTCTCGTCTTCAAAATCGAGCTTCTCGAAGTGAAATAATCATCAGGGAAAACACCCCAACACAATAGTGTATATCGGTATCAAGGTCGATGAATCTGGCCATGATACCGATATTTTGTCTAAAAAAACATAAATTATCAAGCAAAGTGTTGCCTGTTTCAACAATAATAACTACTTTTGCTTACAAATAGTAAAATATCTAAAACCATATAAATATGGCAGCAAACGACAAGATTGATAATCTCGACAAAAAGATTCTGAATATTCTATCTAAAAATGCCCGAATACCCTTCAAGGATGTTGCGGCAGAGTGTAACGTATCACGTGCAGCTATCCACCAGCGCGTCCAGCACCTCATAGAGGGTCACGTCATCATGGGTAGCGGTTTCGACGTTAACCCCAAAAGTCTGGGATACACCACCTGTACCTACGTAGGAATCACCTTGGAACGTGGTTCGATGTATAAGGACGTAGTGGAAAGAATACAGCATATCCCAGAAATCGTGGAATGTCACTTCACTACAGGTCCATACACCATGCTCGTAAAACTCTATGCCCGCGACAACGAACAACTTATGCAGTTGCTCAACGGCCAACTGCAAGACATCCCCGGTGTAGTGGCTACAGAGACTCTGATATCGCTCGAACAAAGCATCAAGCGTGAGATTCCTATCGGACCTAACGAATAATCATCTATCAACACTGCGTATGAACCGTTTTGACTGGCAAGCACAGCTGGCCAAATGCCATGCGTCGTTTCCTGCAGCAACGCACAAACCTGTCATTGCCATCACGGGAAACTATGGCGAAGGAAACTGCAAGCTCGCTCAAACCTATTATAAATCGGTGGAAGATGCTGGTGGCGTGCCTATCATCATGCCTCCCTCTGCACAGACCGATACTATCATCAATACGATTGAACATATTGATGGGCTCCTCATCAGCGGTGGCTCCGACTTCAATCCGCTGTTTGCAGGCGAGCAACCTGTTGTCAAGCTTGGAGGCATCAATGCCGAGCGCGACCTTGCCGAACTGCTCACTATACGGTTAGCCTACGATCGGCAGATTCCTATGTTAGCCATTTGTCGCGGCATTCAAGCATTGGCTATGGCTCTTGATGGCCATGTGGAACAGGATATCAGCCACAGAGCACAGGTAAAACACAGTCAGGACGCAGACCGTTCAGAGCCCACCCACTCCGTAAAGATAGAGCCCGACTCTATTCTCGGTAGTCTCTATGCCGATACGCTCAAGGACACCGACGGCATACTCTACGTCAACTCATTTCATCACCAAGCAGTAGATCACTGCGGACCACGTTTCCGCACCACAGCAGAATCTGCCGACGGTATCATCGAAGCCATAGAAAGCCGTGAATACAAGAGTATCATTGGCGTGCAATGGCATCCAGAGTGTTTGGTCGATGGAGCGCCACTTTTCCAATGGTTAGTGAAGGAGTCAGAACATTTCTACCAAGCCTGCAAGCTCCATGAGCGCATCATCACCCTCGATACGCATTGCGACACACCGATGTTCTTCCCTCAAGGCGTAGATTTCGGCAGTCGCGACAAGAAGATATTGGTAGATCTCCACAAGATGACCGAAGGTCATCAAGATGCCACTATCATGGTGGCTTATCTGCCACAACCCAAACCCGGCGAGGACTTCCCATCAATTGTTGATTTCGATGTGAAGAATCCTACGGAATATGCAGACCTCATCTTCGACAAGATAGAAACCATGGTGGCCCACAATAAGTCCTACCTCAGCATTGCACGGACACCTGCCGACCTCTATGCCAATAAGAAGAAAGGGCTGAAGAGCATCATGCTGGGCATAGAAAATGGCTTAGCCATCAATGGCGATCTACGCAAGCTGCGCCATTTTGCAGAGCGCGGCATCGTCTATATGACACTCTGCCATAATGGTGACAACGACATCTGCGACTCAGCACGCGGTTGCAATACCCATGGCGGTGTGAGCGACTTCGGCCAACAGGTCATTAGGAAGATGAACAAACTGGGCATCATGGTAGATATGAGTCATGCTGGTGAGCACAGTTTCTACGATGCACTTGACATCAGCCAACAGCCCATTGTGTGTAGCCACTCCAGCTGTAGAGCCCTTTGCGACCATCCTCGCAATCTCACCGACGACCAGATGCGACAGCTGGCTGCTAAGGGTGGTGTGATGCAAGTGACGCTCTATAATGGTTTCCTCTGCAAAGATGGCGAGGCTACAGTACTTGATGCACTGGCACATCTCGACCACGCTATCAATATTATGGGTATCGACCATGTCGGTTTAGGTTCTGATTTCGATGGCGATGGAGGCATTCGCGGACTCTCCTGCTCATCGGAAATGATCAATTTCACCCGACATCTCATGGCCAAACGCTATTCCGAACGCGACATCCAAAAGATTTGGGGACGCAATTTCCTGCGTATCATGAAACAGGTGCAAAGCGCCAAATCGTAGAAATCATTATCATATAGACTACAGACTACAAACAGAAAAATGACGAAACACCACATACTCAATATCGCCATGCTATGGGCTGCAATAGCCACCATCATGGCTTGCGGTACTACCAACAAACAACCTGCAACTGAGGAAAAACCTGTCAATATTGAATTTCATGCTGATTCTGCCTATGCTTTCTGTGCAGCACAATGTACCTATGGACCTCGCACAATGAATAGCGAGGCGCATGAGAAATGCGGCAAATGGATTGCTTCACAGTTTCAGAAATACGGTTGCAGCATTGAACTTCAGTGTGCAGACCTCAAGGGATTCGACGGCACAATACTCAAAAGCACCAACATCATCGCCTCTATGCCCAAACGCAGCACCGACGAAACACGCATCATGATATGTGCACACTGGGACAGTCGCCCATGGGCAGATAATGATCCCGACTCTGCCAACTGGCACAAACCCGTCATGGCAGCCAACGATGGCGCATCGGGAGTGGCTGTCATGCTCGAACTGGCACGCCTGCTTCAACACAACGACTCACTACCTGTAAGCATCGACTTTGTCTGCTTCGATGCCGAAGACTGGGGCGTACCACAGTGGAGCGATGCCGCAGACGATGGCGACTCATGGGCATTGGGCGCACAACACTGGGCCAAGAACTATGCCGCAAGCGGTTCTAATAAGTATCGCTATGCCATTTTGCTCGATATGGTGGGTGGTCAGGGTGCCCGTTTCTACCACGAAGGCTTCTCACTGCAACATGCCGGACGCCTCGTTGACCGCATCTGGAGTGCTGCAAGTGCCGCAGGCTATAGCAGTTTCTTCCCTATGGAGGCAGGCGGCTACGTGACCGACGACCACATACCAGTGAATGAAGTGGCCCATGTCCCCTGTGTAGATATCATCAACCACTATCCCGATTGCCAACAAAGTTCCTTTGGACCGACGTGGCACACCGTCAGTGACGATATGCAACATATCGACAAGAACACGCTAAAAGCCGTAGGCCAGACCCTGCTACAAGTGGTTTTCAACGACAAATAATCACAAGGTAGGTCAATGGGCTTTACTGTATTGCCAGACTATGAACCATTGCTCCATCCAACAAACCCCATTGCGATTGCTTGAGAACAAGTAATGCCGACGCCCAAGAAGGCATCACGCGGCAACACATATATTTTAGTTTTTCATTTTTTATCGAACACCGAACACCACTATAACGTAATTCATTATCGGATATAACTTTATAGTGGTGTTCGATGATGATAAGTTTAGGTTATCAAACACCTGTCAAACACTTACGGAACACATCAGAGTTGACCAGCTTCCACCATCAGCACGACTCGTTCGGTGAGTCTATCCACACCTTCCGGATCGTATTCTTTCTTCAAACTGGCGCCGAACGCCCATGCAAAAGCCTGATAGAATCCAGCACGCACAGGTCCGAGAAAGGCTTGAATCATATTGTAGGAAGATGAATGACTCTCGCGATAGATGAGTTTGATGAGGAGTTTTCCCTGTGAATACGTCAGTTTTTTCATCTTCGGCTGATACTCTTTCCAGATGCTTTTCTCTACGCGCTTCATGTGTTCCTCCTTCGATTTCTTGTCAGGCAAAGTTTCCAGAAACTCCGCAGTCTCCATCATAATGGTGCGCGCCTCCTTGGCAATAGGCAGTACGCGCTTCACATTGCGCACCAATCTATTAAACGCCATCTGCTGTTTCTTGCTACTGAAGGAGATGGGGGGATAAACATAGACATTGTTCATCTCCATATACTGGATGCTGTCGCCGCCTTCCAGCACCTTTCCAACCTTGACCATCGGCATGAACGTAGGGCCAAACGGATCGTCGTCGGCCTTACTCTCGTTGGCAGGGTCGGTCTGTTGCGCATAGAGTGACAATGTCATAACGGCCATTAGCGACACCGTCAGACATCGAAGCGTATCAGTTTTAAGGTATTGCAGCATGATGGTTTATTTCCAAAACAACTTGTCCATCAGCAAATAACGCTGTTGCATCGCCTCATCGGTCTTAACAAAAGTATGCACGTCAATCTGCAATACAGGTGGAACATTTTTGCCGTTGACTGCCGGCCAATTCACCAAACCGAGTCCGTTGGGGTTTCCTGTCTTCACAAAATTAGCGTAATAGTTGCTGAACACATCAGAGATCATATAGTCATCGGGCTGCCAGTCATAGACTCTGTTTGTGGGCAACGTACCCATGGCATACTCAATATCGGCAGAATGTACCGCTCCTTTGTCCTGTGACACTGCGGGTTCACCATCTTTAGCATCTAGTATTCCACCAGCCAGTCCTGCCACTTTCCCCTTGACAGCCATTGCTGGGCGCGGATGGCAGTAGCGATAGCGATAAACTGGTTGTCCACTGGTCAACTGGTGCATGTGTCCCCACTTCCATGTGGAATAGTCGAGGAATAAATCAGAAGCCAAGTCAGTGCCCGGCTGTCCTGTCACATCGTTAGCAGTATAGATGCCATATAGACGGAACAGTTGGTCGGTGGCATCGCCAAACTTCTGACGTGCAGCTTCTTTCAAAACCTCTACAGAGGCTGGCTGACCAGCCAGAATCGCTTGAGGCGACATCTCTTGATTGTTTCCACCAATGAGCAAAGGAATGTGCAACTGCTTTCCGTCGGCATAAGTCTGTGTGGGTTGTTCTGTGAAGAAATAGCCATCGATGCAGTATTTCGGTACGTTTCTCACGTTGGCACGCTTCATGAGTTCTTCTGCCGGCATGGCACGCAACTGTTTAATAGTCTTACAACCCAGCGCTTTTGCTATTTCTACGCCAGCTGTCTCAGCCTCTTTGAGTGTAGCAACAGCGTTGAATCCCATGACAGAGCCGCTTGATCCGATGGCTTGTGCTATCAGTCCTTGACACAGTGGCGATGCCATCAAGGCACTTACTGACATTGATCCAGCCGATTCGCCTGCTATCGTGATGCGTTCGGGATCGCCACCAAAGTCTGCAATATGTGTTTTCACCCATTGAATGGCAGCCACTTGATCCATGAATCCATAGTTTCCCGAACCTTTATAGGCTGTTTCTTTCGACAGTTGCGGATGAGAGAAGAAACCGAAGATGCCTTCACGATAATTGGCAGTAATAGCGATTATGCCCTTTCGCGCCATGCTCTCTCCGGCATATCTGGGTTCGCTACCGCTTCCAGCCATGAGTCCTCCACCGTTGAAATAGATGAGCACAGGTAGTTTCTCCTTCATGGTGTGAGCAGGAGTCCATATATTCAGATATAGACAGTCTTCGCTGTTTTCCTTCGTACCGAAGTTCATGTCGCCAAATATATTCTCTTGCATGGGGTTAGGCCCAAAGTCTTTAGCACTACGCACACCCTCCCATGCTACAACGGGCTGTGGTGCTTTCCATCGCAGATCGCCCACTGGCGGTGCAGCAAATGGTACTCCGAGAAACACTTTCACACCAGAACGCTCCATTCCTTCAAGCGTTCCATCAGTTGTTTTCACCTGTGGGTTGCCTTGTGCCATCATTCCGATGGTACAGAAGCAAGCAGCCATCATCATCAGCATCTTATTCATCTGTCGTTTCGTTTTAAATTTGTTTCTATTCTATAGATTATCGGAAAAGGTAATTCTGTTCCTTCTTCGCGATGTTGCAAAGGTACGATTAAGTGAGCGAAAAGCAAAAGAAAAACTCGTTTTTATTATGTTTTTCCGAACGGGAGTACCTTGGTGATGCAATCACAAAGGTACGATTAAGTGAGCGAAAAGCAAAAGAAAAACTCGTTTTTATTATGTTTTTCCGAACGGGAGTACCTTGGTGATGCAATCACAAAGGTACGATTAAGTGAGCGAAAAGCAAAAGAAAAAACCATTTTTATTATGCTTTTCCGAACGGGAGTACCTAAGATGAGAAGCATCAAAGGTACGATTAAGTGAGCGAAAAGCAAAAGAAATTTCATTGTTTCATATTTCTTCTCTTACGTGAGTCGCTTTACAAGGTCATCATAAAGATAGTGCTACACCTCTTAAATAAAAGAAAAACGGGGTTTTTCTTTGTATTTCGCTCGGTTTGCACTACCTTTGCAGTAATATTATATAAATAAGGAGAAAACAAAAAATACGAAAATATGGAATACAATTTTAGAGACATCGAACAGAAGTGGCAGAAGCGCTGGGTAGAGATGAAAACCTACCGCGTGACAGAAGACCCTACAAAAAAGAAATTCTACGTGCTCAACATGTTCCCCTACCCCTCTGGAGCCGGACTCCATGTGGGTCACCCATTGGGCTATATTGCCAGCGACATCTACGCTCGCTATAAGCGCCAGCAGGGCTACAACGTGTTGAATCCGATGGGATACGATGCCTATGGACTCCCCGCAGAGCAGTATGCCATACAAACCGGACAGCATCCAGAGAAGACTACTACAGAGAATATTGCGCGCTACAGACAGCAGTTGGACAAGATTGGATTCTCCTTCGACTGGGAACGCGAGGTGCGCACTTGCGATCCTATCTACTATAAATGGACACAATGGGCGTTCCAACGCATGTTCAAATCATACTACAGCACTTCTTCACACAAAGCACAGCCTACCATCAAACTGATAGAACACTTCGAACTGATGGGTTCTAAAGACTGTGGTGCACTGGGAACAGAGGAATTGGACTTCACTGCTTCCGACTGGGCATCGTACTCTGAGAAGAAAAAGCAAGAAGTGTTGATGAACTACCGCATAGCCTATCTTGCCGACACCATGGTCAACTGGTGTCCTCAACTCGGCACGGTACTTGCCAACGATGAGGTAGTGGATGGCGTCAGCGTACGCGGTGGCTACCCTGTAGTGCAGAAGAAGATGCGCCAGTGGTGTCTGCGCGTATCTGCATACGCCCAGCGTTTGCTCGACGGACTCGACACAATCGACTGGACCGACTCTTTGAAAGAGACTCAGCGCAACTGGATTGGACGCTCCGAAGGTACCGAAGTAGAGTTCAATGTGGCCGATTCCGACAAGCACTTCACCATCTTCACCACGCGTGCCGATACCATGTTTGGTGTAACCTTCATGGTTCTTGCTCCTGAATCAGATCTCGTTGCCGAACTCACCACCGATGCTCAGAAAGCCGATGTAAGCGACTATATCGCCTATGTGAAGAAGCGTACTGAGCGTGACCGTATTTCCGACAAAAAAGTGACAGGTGTTTTCTCTGGTTCATACGCTATCAATCCGTTCACAGACGAAAAAATTCCCATCTGGATTTCAGAGTATGTATTGGCCGGATACGGCACAGGTGCCATCATGGCAGTACCTGCCCACGACTCGCGCGACTATGCTTTTGCCAAGCATTTCAACCTTCCCATCATCCCACTGATAGAAGGCGCCGATGTTTCTGAAGAGAGCTATGATGCCAAAGAAGGCATTGTCTGCAACTCTGCTTCAGCAAAGTTCAGCCTCAACGGATTGACCGTGAAGGAGGCCATTGCCGCCACCAAGAAATATGTGGAAGCCAACGGACTGGGCCGCGTCAAGGTGAATTACCGTCTGCGCGATGCCATCTTCAGTCGTCAGCGCTATTGGGGCGAACCATTCCCCGTATATTACAAGGACGATATGCCCTATATGATTCCGAAGGAATGTCTGCCTTTGGAATTGCCTGAAATAGACGAATACAAGCCAACAGAGTCTGGCGAGCCCCCATTGGGCCGTGCCAAGTTGTGGGCGTGGGATACCAAGACCAACCAAGTAGTAGATAAGAGTCTGATAGACCATAAGAGCGTATTCCCTCTCGAACTCAACACCATGCCCGGATTCGCAGGTTCTTCTGCCTACTATCTGCGCTATATGGATCCTAAGAACGAGAAAGCCCTCGTAAGTAAAGAGGCTGATGAATACTGGCGCAACGTAGATCTCTATGTTGGCGGTACAGAGCATGCCACCGGTCACCTCATCTATTCACGCTTCTGGAACAAGTTCTTGTTTGATTCAGGCTACAGTTGCGAGGACGAACCATTCAAGAAACTGGTAAACCAAGGCATGATACAGGGTCGCAGCAACTTTGTATATCGCATCAACGACGAGGGCGCAGACAAGGGCAAGTTTGTCAGTCTGAATCTCAAAGGCAGTTACAAGGATGTAACTCCCATACACGTTGACGTGAATATCGTCAGCAACGACGTGCTCGACCAAGATGCTTTCCGCGCTTGGCGACCAGAGTATGAGCATGCAGAATTTATCCTTGAAGACGGAAAATACATCTGTGGTTGGGCAATTGAAAAGATGTCTAAGTCGATGTTCAACGTGGTCAACCCCGATATGATTGTTGAGCGCTACGGTGCCGACACCTTACGTCTATACGAAATGTTCCTTGGTCCAGTAGAACAGTCTAAGCCTTGGGACACCAACGGAATAGACGGTTGCCACCGCTTCTTGAAGAAGTTCTGGGCTTTGTTCTATGGCAACAGCCGCGACAACGCCGATGGCAAACTGCTCGTTGACGATGCTGAGCCCACAAAAGCCCAGTTGAAGAGTGTCCACAAACTGATTAAGAAGGTGTCACAAGACATCGAGGAATTCTCTTACAACACGTCTATCTCTGCCTTTATGATTTGCGTTGGCGAGATGGCACAGTTGAAGTGTCACAACCGCGAACTTCTCCGCACCCTCGTTACACTATTGGCCCCCTTCGCACCCCATATCAGCGAAGAACTTTGGGAGGCTTTGGGCGAGACCGGCAGCGTTTGCGATGCCCCATGGCCCACATGGAATGAAGAGTTCTTGGTAGAAGATACCGTAAAACTTGGTGTTGCCTTCAACGGCAAAACACGTTTCGACATGGAGTTTGCTGCCAATGCTGACAATAAAACCATCGAAGAAGCCGTGATGGCAGATCCTCGCTCACCGAAGTATATCGACGGCAAGCAAGTGGTCAAAGTCATCATAGTGCCCAAACGCATGGTAAACATCGTTTGCAAATAAATATCAAATACGGCATATGACTATCAATCACAAAATGCTGTGGAACGAGATGAAGGACTATTTCTTCATCACCGTTGGCTTGCTGCTATATACCATTTCGTTCACTGTATTCCTCATGCCTTATGAGATTGTAGGTGGCGGAGTGACTGGCTTGTCGGCCATTATCTACTATGCTACCGGTTTCCGTTTGGAAAATACCTATATCATTATCAACGGCATTCTGCTGATTGTCGCGTTGAAGGTATTGGGCTTCAAGTTTCTAATGAAGACCATCTATGCCATCGTTACGCTCTATTTCATGCTGAAGTTTGCCCAAGACATCTTGCCCAAACAGCCCAACGGCCTGCCCATCAAGTTGCTGGGCGAAGGGCAGGACTTCATGTCGATGGTTATAGGATGTATGTTTGGCGGCATTGCCCTTGCCACCGTATTCTCCAACAACGGTTCTACGGGTGGTACCGATATTATTGCAGCATCTATCAATAAGTATCACAACGTATCGTTGGGTACTGTACTGATAGCCGCCGACTTCTGTATCATCGGTTCGTGTATGTTCTTCCCACAGTTTGGCACCTATATCGAGCGCGCCCACAAGGTAGTGTTTGGTTTCTGTGTGATGACGATGGAGAACTTTGTGCTCGACTATGTGATGAATGCACGAAGGGAGTCTGTGCAGTTTATGATATTCTCTCGCAAGTGGCAGGAGATTGCCAATGCCATCGGAACACAGATGGACCATGGTGTAACCATCCTCGATGGCCATGGCTGGTACACTGGTAAGGAACTCCGCGTATTGTGTATTTTGGCCAAAAAGAATGAGAGCGTCAACATCTTCCGCCTCATCAAGATGATCGACCCCAACGCCTTTGTAAGCCAAAGTGCCGTTATCGGTGTCTATGGCGAAGGCTTTGACGAGATGAAAGTAAAGATTAAAAAAGTTAAAAAGGCGGTGGAAGAAATCCCTAAGGAATGATGCCGCCGACAAACTATAACGATGAAAATTGTATTTGCAACCAATAACCAACATAAGTTGGAAGAGATTCGCAGCATCCTTGGAAACCGTTTCGAGGTGGTGTCGTTAGCCGACATCGGCTGCCATGAGGATATTCCCGAAACGGGCAAGACCCTTGAGGAGAATGCCCTGCAGAAGGCTCAGTATGTGTATGACCACTATCATGTGAGCTGTTTTGCCGACGATACCGGTCTTGAAGTAGAGGCTCTCAACGGTGCACCGGGTGTTTATAGCGCACGCTATGCTGGTGGCGAAGGCCACGACTCGGAGGCCAATATGCAGAAGCTGCTTGCCGAACTGGCAGGAAAAGACAATCGCCAAGCACGCTTCCGCACCGTCATTGCGCTGATAGAGCGACGCGATGTGTGCCCCTGCGGTTGCACTGCTGTGAAGAAAGTGACCGAGTTTGAAGGCATTGTCAACGGCACCATCACCCACGAGAAGCACGGCAGTGAAGGCTTCGGCTACGACCCCGTGTTCCAACCCGAAGGTTACGACCACACCTTTGCAGAACTCGGAGTGGATGTCAAAAACACCATCAGCCACCGTGCACGTGCCACTCAGAAGTTGGCCGACTATCTGCGTGCAACTCTTGGAAAATAAACTATAAGAAAAATGATACTATCCCCACGTCAGACAGCATCATGGCTCATGTCCCACGACATTAGCTTTGGTGCTGTCTGTCGTTGTGTATGCACCCTGCTATGCTGGTTTGCCATGACGACAGTCCATGCACAGCCCGGCACCTGGCAGTATTATTTAGCCTATGGCGAACCGCAACAAATAGAGAAAGCAGAGCAAGGACTCTTCGTCAAAGCGAGTGGCAATCTCTATCACTACAACCTCAACGACCAGTCGGTTACTACTTTCGACCGGTCCAACGGCCTGAATGGCGGTCAGCTATCCCATATCAAATGGTGTAGCGAAGCCCATCGCCTCATCGCCATTTATACCAATGCCAATATCGACCTCATCAATCCTGAGGGTGAAGTGACCAATATGCCCGACCTCTATATGGCAACGATGGCAGGCAGCAAGAAGGTTCACCGCATTGTTACCGACGGTAGCATCGCCTACCTCTGTGTGGGTTCCAGCATTGTGAAGATAGATGTGGCGAATGCCCATGTGGTAGAAACTTACACCTTAGGCAGCGATGTTTGGAATGTGATGGCGGTTGACGGCAACCTCTATGCCAATACCGCAGCGAGCGGCGTGATGGTTGGGCGGATGTCCGACAACCTCATCAATCCTGCCAACTGGCACTCGACAAGCCATTTCCCTGAATCCATTTACGATGCTTACCGGGGTGACTACGATGCCTATATATCCATCGTCAGCCAGATAAATGCCGGTGGACCACACTACAACGAGTTCAACAGTCTGTGGTTCGTCAACGGATGTTTGTATGGAGTAGGTGGCGGTTGGTACGACGGAGGACAGATGGATCGCACCGCACAATGGCAGCAAATGGACCGCGAGGGACATTGGCAGCAAATCGATGCTCCAATGAAAAAGGATGCGGTGAGCATGGCTATCGACCCTGCCGATGCCACACATCTTTATATAGCGACCTGTGGCAACGGCCTCTTTGAGTTTCGCAACGGGCAATCGGTGGCTCAATACACCGCAGGCAATAGTCTGTTGGCAAGTGCCATTCCGGGCAACAACAACTATGTGCGTGTTGATGGACTCTTCTACGACCGTCAGCATCGCCTTTGGATGACCAACAGCGAGACCCAGCACCCACTTATCCGCATGAACAGTGAAGGCACGATGGAGTCACTCGACCATCCCTCACTCTTCTATAACGGCACGCCCCTAACCATCTTGCGCAACCCTACGACCGACCATACGGGTAAGGTTTGGCTTGTCAACAGTCATCACCATCACCCTTGCCTGGTGCGCATCGACCCTGAAACAGACGAGGTGGACCGTTTCGATGCCTTGCGCAATCAAGACGAAACACCCTTGCGCGACATCTATAGCTTCAACTGTGTGGCTGAAGATAAAGATGGCAATATATGGGCAGGCACCAATCAGGGACCGCTGATGCTCACTCCACAACAGCAACAATCGCCCGACTACGGATATACGCAGATTGTCGTTCCGCGCAATGATGGCAGCGGTTATGGCGACTATCTGTTGGAGGGAATCAGTGTGACTGCCATGGCTATTGATGGCGGCAACCGCAAATGGATAGGCACAGAAAGCAACGGCGTCTATGTAATCAGTAGCGACAACACCACCGAAGTGGCTCATTACACCTCAGCCGACAGCGGTTTGCTGTCTGACCGCATAGAGAGTATCGCCATCGACGGACAGACCGGACGGGTGTATATCGGCACGGAAGAGGGGCTATGCGCTGTGGTTTCCGATGCTACCGATGCCGCTGAAAAGATGGAGAAAGGTGTGGTGCGCGCCTATCCCAACCCTGTAGCCCCCGACTATACGGGACCTATCACCATTGAAGGACTGAGTTACGATGCGGATGTGCGCATTGTAAACACGGCAGGCATGCTGGTGGCACGTGGGCGCAGCACGGGTGGCACCTATATCTGGGATGGTTGCGACAGCAAAGGGCGCCGCGTGGCCTCTGGCGTCTATCATGTTTTGACCGCTACAAGCGACGGTCATCGAGGCACCGTTTGCCGCATTGCCATCATCCGATAAGTGGCAATGCGTCAAGCGCCATGATTTAAAGACAGTCCATCAGCTGACTGAAATGTTCTATCTTCGTTAATCTTTCGTGTGGAAACTCTTGCGATTTCTCCAATGCCCATACTGCATGGAAGGGAATATGTACTGCCCAGGCGCCAACAGCAAGTGCCGGAGCAATGTCGCTACGGAAGGAGTTGCCCACCATGAGTGTTTCATGGGGATCCACACCAAGGGTGTCGCAGAGTGTGCGATAGGCGGTTTCGGTCTTGTCGGACACGATTTCCACATGCGAGAAATAGGGCAACAGTCCTGATCGCGACAGTTTATCCTCTTGTCCCATCAGTTCACCTTTGGTAAATACCACCAACCGGTAGCGTCCCGCTTCGTGGAGTTGGCGCAGCGTAGATTCCACTTCAGGCAACGGAGTAGCAGGGAAACGCAGCAGACGCTTACCCATTTCGATGATTTGGAGTAGCACATCGGCACCGATGCGACCATCGGTCAGTTTGATAGCATTCTCCAACAGCGACAGGGTGAATGCCTTAGTGCCATAGCCGAAAAGCGGCATATTAGCGCGCTCGATGGCAAAGAGGCTGTCTGCCACGCATTGTCTGTCGCTCACCCAAGGTTTAAGCATATCGGCAAGTTGCTCTTCGGCACGGTCAAACCAAGTCTGACAGTCCCATAGGGTATCGTCGGCATCGAAAATGATGGTCGTGATATCGGTCTTTGTCATTGTCATGTTGCGATGTTATTCAGTAAGTCACGGATTGGGATGGGTACGGCGGTAGTGCCACAGTTCAGCTGAGTTGATGATGTTCTGCCACAGCACATAACAGCCTGCGCCTACCGATGCTACAGGATGCAGATAGAGGTAAGCCACCCAAATGGCTAACGAGGTGTTCTTCTGAAACAGGGCTTGACCGCAGCAGATTTCCTCGCCAAGGTGTCTGCCAATGGCGCGACCAATGCCGAACTGCACAAAGCAGACCACGAAACTCAATGCGGCAATAGCCGTGAGCAACCACAATGGTGCATTGCTGTGCAGGATATTCTTCACCGTTACACCGGCTACAATAGTGAGCGAGACGCCCCATAGATAGAAACTCAGATTGGGCATGGAGGCAATGCGACGGCAGACCGCCTTTACATAGTGCTGCATCAGCCAGCCCAAGACCAACGGCAACAGGAGCACCATCGATACTTTTTGCAGAATAATGAGGAAGGTTTCGAAGAATGTAAGATGCACCGTACTAGTCAACGGAGGAAACACCAAGGGTATCATCAATGCCGATGCAAGGGCTGAGATGACGGTAAAGGTGGTCATCGTATTGATGTTTCCACCGAGCTTGCCCGTCACAACGGGCGCTGCCGATGCCGACGGGGCGATGGTACAAGTAAGCACTCCTTGCCAGATGAGCTGTTGGTCAAGGTCGTCTCCTACCAGAAAGATGATGCCGAGATTGGAAACTACCAGCAATACCTGTGCTGCAAGCACACCAATATGCCAACGATGGGGGCGCATCTGATGGAAATCGACCTTGCAAAAGGTGGCTAACAGCGTGAGAAACACCGTCACCGGGAATATCACATCGATAACGGGGCCTAGCCTATTGCCCAGTCCGTCGAGCTGCGGCACATAGTAAAACAGCAGATAAACTGTTGCACCAAGAGCTATTGCCACAGGCAGCGTCCAGTCTTTCAGAAAGCGTATTATATTCATGTCTTACTCTCTTTTCATCTGCAAAATTACTGCTTATCGGGGGAATGACAAAAGAAAGTGGACGTTTCTTTTGTCATTCCGCCCATCTTTATGTACTTTTGCACGCATGAAACACGCTACTGCTATATTACTCATCGGTATCATCCTGCTGACGGGAGGATGCAGAAACCAGCCGCCTGTGGATTTTCAAGAGGTGGTGAGTCTGCCGTTCACTCCTGTCAAAAACCAAGGCAACGACGCGCTCTGCTGGGCTTATGCCATGCTCGCCACCATCGAGACGGAACATATCTGCCGAGGTGACTCGGTAAACCTATCACCTTATTATATCAAGAGGCTGGTGGGAAAACAGCGACAGCGTGGTATGGGGCACTCCTTGCTCCGCTTGATGGCTAATAAAGGTATTGTGCCGTTCGACACCTATCCCGACTCTACCCACGACCAACTGCCGTTGCCACAGTGGGTGTTCATGCTCGGTGCACGTTATACGCCACAGGAGTTTGCCCACAGTGTGTGTGGACCAGAGGAATACATGGCGGTAACTTCCGACCCTACCCAGCCTTATGGCAAGATGATTGTGGCAGACTATCCCGACAACTGGGAGCGGGAAACCTTTCTCAACGTGCCTCAAGACTCGTTGGTTGCCATAGTCTTGCGTGCCCTGCACCATCGCCATCCCGTTTGTTGGGAGGGTGATATCAACAACAGTGGATTTTCTTTTCGTAGCGGCATAGCCGACCACACCACCTCGTCACGACCCGATGACGACCATTGCATGACGATAATAGGCCTGGCGCGCCACCCCGACGGGCGGCTGTTCTTTAAGATGAAAAACTCATGGGGAACCGACAATCCCTATGGCGGAATGGTGTATATGTCGCAGGAGTATCTGCGCTGCTGCACCGTTGCACTATACCTAACGCGCGAAGCATATCTCGGTAAATAGCCTACCGATAGCACTTTACTTGTTGATGAAGGTCACTTGGTTCTGCAAATCAAATTGATTTGCAGAGTAATTCAAATTGATTTGCAGAGCAATTCAAATTGATTTGCTGAGTAATTCAAATTGATTTGCTCTGCTAACTGATTTTTATAAGAGACGAACGAAATATTCGTTGATGTGCAAACTCATTGAATTTGCGAAGTAAATTCATTGAAATTGCTGACCAAATTCATTGAAATTGCTGACCAAATTCATTGAAATTGCTGAGTAACGCAACTCGCATAGCACTATAATACACTATATACCATCATGTTACACAACTCTTAAGAGTGGGCGGAAAAACATGGTTTTTCTGGCTTCCAACGCTATACATGGTGCAGAGGACCTATACACACGTGATTGATGCTTCGTGCATTGCCCCAAAAACATGATCATAAAAAAACAGGGCGATATCACATCGGCCTGTTTAAACGATGATTTATAAAAAAAGGCTTTTATACTAAACAATGTAAAAATACATCAAATTGTTCTCATTTATTAAGTTTCCAGGTGACACCATCCTTAGTGTCTTTTACCTCAAAACCTGCTGCTGCCAACTCATCACGAATCTTATCTGATGTGGCCCAGTCCTTATCTGACTTGGCCTTGGCACGCAATTCAAGCACCATATCGACCACCTTTCCGAAGGCTTGCTCGCGCTCCTGGCTGGTTTCACTCGCCTCTTCACGCAGACCAAGAATGTCGAATGTGAACAGGCGCATGGTGTCGCTAAGCTCTTTCAGACAGTCGGCACAGATGGTAGCTTTATGGTCAACGAGCTTGTTGACTACCGAGCAAGCCTCAAACAGATGGCTGATGACCTGTGGAGTAGCCAAATCGTCGTTCATAGCATCGTAGCATTTCTGGCGCAACGACTTCACAATATGTTCGGTCTCACTATCACAATGTGCGCTGACATTGATGCGCTTCAGGTCGGCAATGCCTTGCAACAGTTTCTGTAAGCCCTTCTCCGATGCCTTCAATGCCTCGTTGGAGAAATCAACAGTGCCGCGATAGTGGGCAGAAAGTATGAAGAAACGGATGGTCATGGCGCTGTAGGCCTGTTCCAACAATGGGTGATTACCGCTGAAAAACTCGTTGAGCGTAATGAAATTGCCCAGCGATTTGCCCATCTTCTGACCGTTGATGGTCAACATATTATTATGCATCCAGTACTTCACCATAGGGTGTCCCTGGGATGCAATGGCTTGCGCGATCTCACATTCATGGTGTGGGAAAATCAAATCCATACCACCACCGTGGATGTCGAAAGTATCGCCAAGATACTTACGGCCCATGGCTGTACACTCACAGTGCCATCCGGGGAAACCGTCACTCCATGGCGAAGGCCAGCGCATGATGTGCTCTGCCGATGCTTTCTTCCACAAAGCAAAGTCGGCTTGGTGGCGCTTTTCACCCACACCTGCCAACTCGCGGCTCTCATCCTTCGTGTTTTCGAGCGATCGTCCACTGAGTTCACCATATTTATATTGCTTGTTGTAAGCCTCGATGTCAAAGTAGATAGAACCGTTCGACTTGTAGGCAAAACCATTGTCCAATATCTGCTGCACCAATTGCTGCTGTTCGATGATGTGACCAGTGGCATGCGGTTCGATACTCGGAGGCAACACGTTGAGGGCTTCCATAGCCTGATGGTAGCGGTTGGTATAGTACTGGGCTATCTCCATCGGCTCCAATTGCTCCAAACGAGCCTTCTTTTCTATCTTGTCGTCGCCTTCATCGGCATCGTGCTCCAAGTGGCCCACATCGGTAATGTTGCGCACATAGCGAACCTTATAACCTAAATGGCGAAGATAACGAAACACCAAGTCGAAGGTAATGGCAGGGCGAGCATGGCCCAAATGGGGGTCGCCATAGACGGTAGGACCACACACATACATGCCTACATGAGGTGCATTCAATGGTTCAAAACGCTCTTTTTGACGAGTTAGCGTATTGTATATTACGAGTTTGGATTCCATTCTATTTTAAGTTTTACTTTTGCAAAATTACTAATAACACACCGAAAAACAAAGTTTTTGACTTCAAAATTTGACTTTTCAACAAATATTTCGTAATTTCGCACCCACTAACGGAATATAAACTACCCAAACATAAAACAAATGGCTTATACACGCATGACCGCTGCAGAAGCTGCAGCGCTGATCAACAACAACGACAACATCGCCATGAGTGGCTTCACGCCTGCTGGTGTTGCCAAAGCTGTCACAAGAGAACTGGCAAAGAAAGCAGAGGCAGAACACGCTGCTGGACGCGAGTTCAAAGTTGGTATCTTCACCGGTGCTTCGACCGGACAGTCCACAGATGGCGTACTGGCCAATGCACAGGCCATTAAATACCGTGCTCCATATACCACCAATCCAGATTTCCGCAAGCGCGTCAACATGGGAGAAATCCCATACAACGACCTGCACCTGAGCCACATGGCACAGGAACTGCGCTATGGTTTCTATGGTGAGATTGACTGGGCTATACTCGAAGTATGCGACATCGAGGAGTGTGGCAACGAGTATCACGTCTATCTGACCGCTGCTGGTGGCATCTCGCCAACGGCTGCACGCCTCGCCAAGCATGTGATTCTCGAACTGAACAGCTTCCACAACCCCAACGCAAAGTTCATCCACGACGTCTATGAACCTCTCGATCCTCCTTACCGCAAGGCTATCCCCATCGAAAAGGTTGGCGATCGCATCGGTGTGCCCTATGTAGTTATACCCAAAGACAAGCTCGTGGGCGTTGTAGAATGTAACATCCCCGACGAGGCAAGAGCGTTCAAAGACTCTGACCCCGTAACAGAAAAAATCGGTTTCCTTACTGCCGAATTCCTCGTTTCTGAGCTCGCCAAGGGAC
This sequence comes from Prevotella sp. P4-119, assembly GCF_002251345.1. NCBI lineage: Bacteria > Pseudomonadati > Bacteroidota > Bacteroidia > Bacteroidales > Prevotellaceae > Prevotella > Prevotella sp. P4-119. The sequence continues at coordinate 65,694 of NZ_NPJB01000079.1, forward strand.
GTATTCCTAAGGAATTCCTCCCCTTGCAGAGTGGCGTAGGATCTACAGCTAACGCTATCCTCGGTGCGCTGGGACAAGACAAGCAGGTGCCCGACTTCAATATCTACACCGAAGTGATACAGAACTCTGTCATTGACATGATGCTCACAGGTCGCGTGAAAGATGCATCTGCATGCTCACTGACCGTGTCAAACGACTGCCTCATGCAGGTTTATGACAACATGGACTACTTCAAAGACCACCTCACACTGCGCCAGAGCGAGATTTCAAACAGTCCTGAGATCATTCGCCGACTGGGTGTTATCGCTATCAACACCGCTATTGAGTGTGACCTCTACGGCAATGCAAACTCTACACATATCAGTGGCGTGAAGATGATGAACGGTATTGGTGGTTCGGGAGACTTCGAGCGCAACGCTTACCTCTCTATCTTCACCTGTCCGTCAACTGCCAAAGGCGGCCTCATCAGTAGCATCGTGCCTTTCGTAAGCCATCAGGACCACTCAGAACACGATGTCAATATCATCGTAACAGAGCAAGGTGTGGCTGACTTGCGCGGTAAATGTCCGGAAGAAAGAGCGAAACTCATTATCGAGCAGTGCGTACATCCAGACTACAAGCAACTGTTGTGGGACTACATGAAGATTGCCAAAGGCGGTCACACACGCCACAATCTGCCCGCTGCATTCGCTATGCACGACTCATTGGCACGCAAGGGCGATATGCGACTGACCGATTTCGCGGAATATGTGAAATAACATCAGCGTGAAAAAATAACACTGGGAGGGGTCCGCACAACGCTGACTCCTCCTCGTTTTTACAGCCCACAGCCACCCCAAAAGAGCCGCAACCACCAGCGAAGAAAGGCCGCAACCGTTACCGAAGCATCTCCTTCAGTCCTCCATCCCCCATTCCCAACAATGAACGACAGTACCCTTACCTTCATCAAGCAACATCGCAACGATGACATCCGCCAGTTGGCGCTGACGAAACCTGCGTCTGACATCGATCTGAAACTGGCTTTGCAACAGATTGCCGGATGGCAGACTGCACGCCGAAAACTGCCCGACTGGGCGGCATGCGACAACATTCTATACCCACCACACCTCAACATGGAACAGGCATCGAGCCAACAAACGGCTCAATACAAAGCAAACGTCGTGGAGAGATGGGGCGGCAAAGACACTTCCTATGTGGATCTTACAGGCGGCATGGGTATCGATTTCTCGTTCATGGCAAGGGCATTCGACAAGCGAACCTACGTGGAACGCAATGAAATGCTCTGTCAACTGGCACACCACAACTTCCCCATACTGCAGTTGGAAGCCGCCGTTGCCAACGATGATGCAGAAGACTTTGTCAACAAGATGGCGCGTGCTACGGTCATATTCATAGACCCGGCAAGGCGCGACGAACATGGCGCACGCACCTACGGACTGGCTGATTGCACACCAGATGTCACGCTCATGATGCCTGTGTTGCGCGAAAAGGCTGAACATATAGTCATGAAACTATCGCCTATGCTCGACTGGCGAAAGGCGGTTGATGACCTGGGAGGCGCCAGCGAGGTACATATCGTCAGCGTGAAAAATGAATGTAAGGAGCTATTGCTTGTCATCGACCATCGCGCTTCGGCAAATCCAACACTCATTTGTATCAACGATGAACAACGGTTCTGCCCTTCCGACACAACAGAAACACCAACCTGCCAACCCACAGCAACTGACAACAGCGCTTTGGACAATACCTATCTCTATGAACCCAATGCCAGTATCATGAAAGGCGGATGCTTCACTGAAGTGGAACGTGCCTTCGCCATGCAACAGGTGGCTGCCAATTCACACCTCTTCCTAAGCAACACAGCGGTGAAATCATTCCCTGGTAGAAGTTTCATCGTCAAGCAACAATGCTCCTTAAACAAGCGCGAACTGAGACAAGCACTTGCTGGTATAGACCGCGCCAATGTGGCAGTGCGCAACTTTCCACTATCGGCAGAAGTACTGCGCAAGAAACTCAAGCTGAAAGACGGTGGAGATACATACATCTTCGGCACCACACTTCCAGATGGCAACCACGTATTGTTCGTATGCCGTAAAATAGGTTAAATGTTTGGCTTTTTGTCAGTTTTTCACTACCTTTGCATCAATTCTGGACGTTATTTATAGATAAAAAGAAGAAGAGATGTCATCAATAGAAATAAAGAGAGTAGATAGCCAGAAACTTCTGGAAGACTTCATACAATTCCATTATGACCTGTATAGAGGCAATAAATATGATGCGCCCAACCTATACAGCGACGAGAAACATACGCACAACAAGAAGGAAAACGCGGCTTTCGAATTTTGCGAAGCTGAATATTTCCTCGCCTTTAAAGACGGAAAGATTGTTGGACGCGTGGCTGCCATCATCAATAACCGAGCCAACGAACGCTGGCAGAGAAAAAGCGTGAGGTTCGGATGGATCGACTTCATTGACGATATCGAGGTTTCGAAAGCATTACTTGAGGCCGTTGAACAATGGGGGCGCACCAAAGGTATGACCGAAATGGTAGGACCACTCGGCTATACGGACATGGATCCAGAGGGTATGCTCATTGAAGGATTCGACCAATTGGGTACGATGGCGACTATTTACAACTATCCCTACTATCCAAAACACATGGAACAGATGGGCGGTTGGGAGAAAGACAACGACTACGTGGAGTTCAAACTTATTGTGCCAAAAAAGGGAACGATGCCCGACAAATACGCTAAAATCGCACAAATGGTGATGAAGCGATACAACCTTCACGTAAGAAAGATAAAACGTAGCGAGGTTTTTGGCAAAGAACAGGTGGGAAGAAAAGTGTTCGACGTGGTCAACCAAACATTCGGAAACCTCTACGGATACTCGCAAATGACCGAAGCACAGATTGACGAATACCTCAAAATGTATTTCCCTGTACTCGACCTCAATCTCGTCACTCTCATAGAAGACTGGAATACGCCAGACCACAAACTGATTGGAGTGGGCATATCTATACCGTCGCTGACTAAAGCACTGCAGAAATGCCACAACGGAAGAATGTTCCCATTCGGCTGGTGGCACTTACTCAAGGCTCTGAAATTCCACAAAACAAAGATTGTAGATCTTATGCTGGTGGGCATTCTGCCTGAATATCAAAACAAAGGCGCTAACGCTTTGCTATTCTACGACCTCATCCCATGGTATCAGATATATGGCTTTGAATGGGGAGAGACTAATGTCGAGATGGAAACCAACGATAAAGTGCAGAGCCAATGGCAGTATCTTGAACACGTACAACATAAGCGGCGCCGCTGTTATAAAAAGAATATCTAACCTGACAATATGAGCGAAGACATCAACACCAACGAGCAAACCATCAGATATGAAGATGACAATATCCGACATCTGTCGGATATGGAACACGTGCGAACAAGACCGGGCATGTATATCGGACGCCTGGGCGACGGTTCGCTGGCTGAAGACGGCATCTATGTATTGCTGAAAGAGGTCATAGACAACTCTATCGACGAGTTTAAAATGAATGCCGGAGACCGCATAGAAATCAACATCGACGACCAACTGCGGGTGTCGGTGCGCGACTATGGACGTGGCATTCCACAAGGAAAACTTATCGAAGCGGTCAGTATGCTGAATACGGGCGGTAAATATGACTCTAAGGCTTTCAAAAAATCTGTAGGACTCAATGGTGTCGGTATCAAAGCAGTCAATGCGTTAAGCAGTAGGTTTGAAGTGGCATCATATAGAGATGGACAGGTAAGAAGAGCGGTTTTTGAGCGCGGACAACTGCAAAGTGACGTGACAGAAAAGACCGACGACGAGAATGGAACATACATCTTCTTCGAGCCAGACAATACCTTGTTTGTCAACTACCAGTTCCACAACGACTTTGTGGAAAACATGCTCCGCAACTATACCTATCTCAATACTGGTCTCGCCATCATGTACAACGGCAGAAGAATACTCAGCCGACATGGTTTGGAGGACTTGTTGAAGGACCGAATGACCAACGATCCCCTATATCCCATCATACACCTCAAGGGAGAAGATATAGAAATTGCATTCACACATGCCAACCAGTATGGTGAAGAATATTATTCGTTTGTCAACGGACAACATACAACTCAGGGCGGTACACATCAAAGTGCATTCAAAGAGCATATCGCCAAGACAATTAAGGAATTTTTCGGGAAATACGAATATGGGGATATTCGAACCGGACTCGTTGCTGCTATTGCCATCAACGTAGAGGAACCGATGTTCGAAAGCCAGACCAAAATCAAGTTGGGATCACTCACTATGTCTCCTAACGATGGAGTCTCTATTAATAAATATGTGGGCGACTTCGTCAAACAGGAGGTGGACAACTACCTGCACATCCATACCGACGTGGCTGAAGTGATAGAGCAGAAGGTGAAAGAGAGCGAACGCGAGCGCAAAGCAATGGCGGGTGTGACCAAGATTGCACGTGAACGGGCAAAGAAAGCTAACTTGCACAACCGCAAACTGCGCGATTGTCGCATCCATTTCAGCGATGCTAAAAACGACAGAAAAGAGGAGAGTTGCATCTTTATCACTGAGGGCGACTCGGCAAGCGGAAGTATCACAAAGAGCAGAGATGTGAATACACAGGCGGTTTTCTCACTGCGCGGTAAACCTCTGAACTCGTTTGGACTGACCAAAAAGGTGGTCTATGAAAACGAAGAGTTCAACCTTTTGCAGGCTGCACTCGATATCGAAGAGAGCCTTGACACGTTGCGCTACAATAAAGTGATAGTGGCTACCGATGCGGATGTCGATGGAATGCACATCCGACTGCTGATTATTACATTCTTCTTGCAGTTCTTTCCAGAACTTGTCAAAAAGGGACACGTATATGTACTACAGACTCCTTTGTTCAGAGTGCGCAACCGTAGAACCAAAATAAAAAACAAAAAGGTGGTGGCAGAAGCTGACGCTAAGACGGAAGGAAAGAAGACTGACTTCATCACACGCTATTGCTATAGCGAAGAGGAACGCATCAATGCCATACAACAATTAGGACCGGACCCGGAAATCACACGATTCAAAGGTCTCGGAGAAATAAGCCCAGAAGAGTTTGCTGGCTTTATCGGACCTGATATCAGACTCGAACAGGTGACGCTGCATAAGAACGACCAGGTGCAAAAGCTATTGGAATACTACATGGGCAAGAACACTATGGAGCGACAGAACTTTATCATCGACAACCTCGTGATAGAGGAAGACCGACCAGAAGACGTTTACGAATAACAAAGAAAACATGATTTCAAAAAGAAATATACTATACCTCATGCTATTGTTGCCGTTGGCTGCCATAGCACAGTTGCGCATCAATATGCGAGGAGAAGCCTTGCGCAAACTGCAAATAGCAGAGATGGCTATCAACAACCTGTATGTGGACACCGTAGATGAACAGCGATTGGTGGAAGACGGCATACGAGGTATGCTCGAAAAACTCGATCCGCACAGCAGTTACCTTACCGCAAAAGAGGTGGAAGCAAGCAACGAACCACTGCAAGGCAACTTCGAGGGCATCGGTGTGCAGTTTAATATGTCGGAAGATACACTACTCGTGATACAACCCGTGGTAGGCGGTCCGTCTGAAAAGAAAGGCATCATGGCGGGCGACAGAATAGTCACCGTCAATGATACTGCGATTGCTGGCGTAAAAATGTCGCGCGAAGAAATCATGCGCAGACTGCGCGGACGAAAGGGAACATTAGTGCGCTTGGGCGTTGTACGCCGCGGTATCAAGGGCATGCTGCATTTCGATATCATCCGCGACAAGATTCCTGTGAAGACTATCGATGCCTCATATATGATCAGACCAACGATAGGATATATCCGAATCGGTAGCTTCGGGGCACAAACCCACGAAGAATTTCGCGAACGCCTCAAAGCTTTAAAGGCACAAGGCATGACCTCGCTCATACTTGACCTGCAAGGAAACGGTGGCGGATATATGCACGCTGCAGTGGAAATTGCCAACGAGATGCTTCACGCTGGCGACCTTATTGTATATATGGAAGGGCGACAAGCCTCACGCAAAGATTATAAAGCACGCGGAAAAGGACTCTTTGAGGAAGGTCAGCTCGCTGTGTTGATTGACAGTTACTCGGCTTCAGCCGCTGAAATCGTGACGGGTGCCATACAAGACCAAGATCGCGGCATCGTGGTTGGACGTCGATCATACGGTAAAGGTCTGGTACAACGACCTGTTGACCTGCCCGATGGATCAATGATTCGACTGACTATAGCCCACTATTTCACACCATCTGGACGCTGTATCCAAAAACCATACGTGAAAGGAAAAGCAGAAGATTACGCCATGGATGTATATAACAGACTGACCAGTGGCGAACTGCAACATGCAGACAGCATACATTTTGCCGACTCACTGAAATGCTATACACTGCGCCAACACCGTACGGTTTATGGCGGAGGAGGTATCATGCCCGACCATTATGTGCCACTCGATACTACAATCTATACTCCCTTCTACAGAGAGATTGCTGCCAAATCATATATCATCAATGCCAATCTGCGCTATGTGGATACACATCGCAAGCAGTTGCAAAAGCAGTATCCTGTGTTTGAGACTTTCAAAAACACCTATGAAGTGCCGCAAGATGTGATTGACCAAATGTTGGCAGAGGCTGCAAAAGACGGTGTCAAACCAAAAGACGATGCCGAATTGCAAAAGTCACTCCCATCCCTTCGTCTCCAAATGAAGGCACTTGTGGCACGCGACCTATGGAATATGGATGAGTATTTCTCTATCATGAATGAGCAAAACGACATCGTGATGAAGGCTATCCAGCTGTTGCAACACCCCTAACCCACTTCTATTGCAGTAGGAATGACGTACAATACGCTTTGTAAACAACTGGCATTGACCTACGACGAGGGTGAGGCAAAAGCCATTGCACGCTTGGTTTATGAAGTGCGCTATGGTTTATCACTCACCGATATCTGTCTCGGACGCGACGCAGACATCGATGACAGCGACCTCAAACAAGTGGCAGAACGATTGAAAAACCATGAGCCCGTGCAGTATGTATTAGGCAAGACGCAGTTTTGCGGACATACTTTCCATACCGACCGACGGGCTTTAATACCCAGACCTGAGACCGGAGAACTCTGTCAATGGATGCTTTCCACACCATTCAGCAGTTTGCTCGATATCGGAACAGGCAGTGGTTGCATTGCCATCACTATGGCATTGGCACAGCCAAAAGCACAGATTACAGCATGGGATATATCCCCCGATGCCCTTTCGCTGGCTTCAGAAAATGCACAAAACCTGAACGCACATGTTGATTTCATATTGCGCGATGCACTACAAAATCATGAAGATGATAATCAGCGCTATGACATTATCGTGAGCAATCCGCCATATATCTGTCAAAACGAGGCTGAAGCGATGGAGAAAAACGTACTCGATTACGAACCACACACAGCACTTTTCGTGCCAGATAGCGATCCGCTGCGATTCTACTGCGCCATTGCACGCTATGCCTTAACGGCACTTCTACCGCAAGGTAACCTTTATTTCGAAATCAATCCACTCTATGCCGATGATCTCTGCACAATGCTTCACAATGCTGGATTCAGCGAAGTGACGCCCCGTAGCGATGCTTTTGGCAAAATACGCTTTATCCGTTGCCGCCGATGAACACGATGACAGAACAAGAAGCCTACCTCCGCTTGGCTGCATTATGTGCTCAAGCTGAACACTGCGAATATGAGATGCAGGAGAAAATGCGCCGTTGGGAAATTGCTGACGATGCTCAGGCGAGAGTGATGCAACGGCTGATAACCGAGCGATATGTAGATGATGAACGCTTTGCACGTGCTTTTGCCAACGACAAAGTGAAATACAATAAATGGGGACGACGCAAGGTCGAACAGGCCATGTGGCTGAAACACATTGCCGAAGACATACGCCAACGAGTGCTCGACAGTATCGACGACGAGGAATACATTGCCATTCTGCGCCCATTGCTACAACAGAAAAGACGCTCAGTAAAGGCGCATAACGACTATGAATTGCGGCAGAAGCTCATCAAATTTGCCATCGGCAGAGGATTCACCATGGATATTATCAAACAGTGTATCAGTATCGATGACGAAGAAGAATACGATATGGAATAGGCTTCTCGACACCATTCTACCCCGCCATTGCAGTATCTGCGACAGTCGGTTGGGCTTCGACGAGAAAGCCATTTGTGGCAGTTGTGCCACAAGACTGCCGCGTACCCACTACGAACTGACGGCAGACTATAATCCTATGACCGTCTTGTTTCAAGGTATCGTACCTATAGAAAAGGCCGTGGCATTCGTCCATTTCAATCCTCACAATGCTTCAGCGCGCCTCATTTATGCTATAAAATACTACCGGCATCCTGACTATGCGATGGCTATGGGGGAAATCATGGCAAAAGAACTATTATCCTCAGGGTTCTTTAACGATATAGATGCCATCGTTCCGGTACCACTTTCGCGCCGCCGGCTACATCAACGAGGCTACAACCAAAGCGAATACTTGGCACGTGGAGTCAGTAAAATCACCTCTATTCCAGTAATTACCAAAGCGCTCCGTCGCAAGCATTTCCTACAAAGTCAAACGATGTTGGGGCACACTGAACGCCAGAAAAATGTGGAAAACATGTTTGTATTGCGTGATGCCTCAGCACTTTCTGACCGACATATCCTATTGATAGACGACATCTGCACTACAGGTGCCACAGCCATGGCCTGTATTCAAGAGATGCAAGTAGCAAAAAATATACGCTTCAGCATACTGACGCTTGGGTTGACAGACCATTAAACAGCCATTCCAAAAAGATGATGAAGACCATGAAATCATCTCTTTTTCTGCTTCTCGACAGGTTGCACTTTGTGAACAGCCGACTTACTTGTATGTGCAGCAGACCTTCCGGAAGCCTTCCCCGTACCTTTACTATGAGATGTAGCAGACTTACCTGAAACCTTCTCCGTGGCTTTATTTGGATGCATTGCAGACTTTCCTGTGGATTTTCCTGCCGTTTTTTTCGCAGGAACAGCAACAGTTTTTTCATCTTCATCTTGCCATTGCGGAACGATTTTATCATCGCTTTCGGTCATTTCCAAATCGAGTTCAGGCACATCAAAACCGTCATCTGGCTTGAATGGTATCTCTACTTTTCGCTTATAAACCGATACCTCAACCATGGCAACACCCTGCGCTACGATGCCCAACTCACGGGCAGCGCGATAGGAAAGATCGATGACACGACCACGGGAAAAAGGTCCTCGGTCGATAACGCGTACTACAACTTCCTTGCCATTGGCAGGATTTCTCACTTTTAGGAGTGTGCCGAAGGGGTGTGTGCGATGCGCACAGACCAGACTGTCACTATGGATACGTTCTCCACTTGCCGTTCTTGAACCATTAGCGCGCTTCGAATAAAAGGTTGCTTTACCTTTCTGTTGAGCAGCCGAAGGAATCCCGATGGCAGCCAAAACAGCCATAAGGATAGAATACAGATACGATTCCAGAGTTCTTAGTTGCTTTGATAGACTTTTCATTGTTATAGTGATTGACCACCAACAGCGTCTCTTTGGTCAGAAAACAGATGTGTCGGTGGTACGAATTATTTGTCGTTATCAAGTTCAAGTTCGAGTTCATCAGTTCGCCGCTTTATATCGCGGTAAGCCTGTGACAGGTCGGTTTTGGTAATATCGATATTTGTGTTAATCGGTCGCCGTGGGTCGCTTAATGCGTGTTGAAACAACCAATCATACGTTTTGTCGGTATAGAAGAAGCGTGCCAAAGCACCATGTGATGCTCCAGGCATCCAGTCATAACGCAAACGCTCGGTAGCTCCGAGTATTTTCATCCCTTCAACCACCTTCTGTGATTCGCGCACCGATACGGCGCGGTCTGCAGTTCCATGCACTATCCATAATGGTAATTCACCCAATCCACGATAGTCTTTCAGCGTAGAACCGCCACATAGTGCTATTGCGGCAGCTATTTTGTCAGGATAAGTACCTGCGAAATCCAGTGTACCATAGCCTCCGAGACTCATACCTATTACATATACGCGTGTATCGTCAAATGAATAGTTCTTCTTCATCCACTCCAGAATATTGTTAAGGCGGCGTGGATTCCATGCCCCGCCTGGGTTTTGTGGGGTAACTATAAGTGCGGGAATCTGTCTTCCCATCTTAACGGCATCAACAGGGCCATATTGCAAACAGCGTTTCATATCGCGTCCACAGCGGCTTGCACCATGAAGGAAGATTATCAATGGAGTTTGTTCCTGCGAGAAATAATAGTCATCTGGCGTATATACCCAAAAGTCGTAGCCGTCTTTCACAACCCCTTTCTTTGCCGACAATAAGTCATACTGCGCCCATGTTGCTGTGTGTAACATCAGCAACAAGAGCGTCAGTATGGTTGTATGCAGCGTTTTTTTCGTTATATATACGCTCACTTTCTGATTTTATCGTTTAATTTTTACCGTTGTTTTCTTACCATTATAGGCCACTTTATAAATGGTATTATCGGGCATCTTCACCTCAAAGACACGCTTTTGGAGCATTCCTTTGAATTTTCCGCGACGCTGTCCGATAGTCAGCAAATGCTGTTTTTCGTTCCATGTCATAGGAATTTCGGCATATTGTCCACGTTGATAGTTGAAGTTGTCGCCCTCATCTTCATAGAGTGTAAACGATGTATCGCGTCCCGGATAAACCAAGAGTGTAAGCACATCCCATGGTCTTTCGTCGCTATACTGTCGGTCATCACCCATCGGCACAATACTTCCAGCCTTGACATAGAGTGGTGAGTGTGCTATTGGTGCATCCGCTTTGATGGTCTGTCCGCCTTTATATAACTGTCCTGTCCAATAGTCATACCAGTCAGCACCTTGTGGCAGATAGACGTCAAAAAGCTTTTTCTGACTCCAATCCACCGTTGGCCATCCGTTTGCATACTCATTGTTATCGTGTCTATCCCAGCCCGATTGCTCGTCGGTCTTTACTATTTTCTCCTCAGTAAATAGTGGATCAACCACCGGGCACACTAAGAAGCTGTGACCAAACATATATTGTCGTCCATTGTTCCACACATTTTTATCGTTGCGGAAGTCCATCACCAAGGGACGCATAAATGAATCATCGTTGGCACTTACTTGCCAGCTTTGACTATAGATATATGGCAATAGGCGATAACGCATCTTTACGGCATCAAGCAATGCATCATATACAGGTTCGCCAGGCTTGCCGTAGTAATAGAGTTCTCGATATACCTCAGTACCGTGACTACGCATCATTGGTGTGAAAAGTCCGAACTGCATCCATCGCACGTATAGTTCTTGGAACTGTGGATTAGTTGTTCCAGTATTGTCGAGATAGGTGCGGTTGTATGCATTGGCAAAGAATCCGCCTATGTCGGTATTCACATTGGGGTTGGCGCAAAGTGTGTGATTCAGACAAAGTGGCACTTGTGCGCGTAAAGACTGCCACGAACTGCCCACGTCTCCACTCCACGTATGTGCTCCATAGCGCTGTTGTCCGGCGAAGAAGGAACGTGTAAGAATGAAAGGGCGATGTATTGAATCCACCTTACGCTGGTTTTGATCCACTCCTCCAACCGCCATCAAGGCAAATGCATTTCGTACAGATCGCCAGCTACCCATGCTGCATTTTTCGTCAAGGTCACTATCCTTAAACTGGCAATGGTCGGGATCTGTAGAGTCCATCCACCATGCATCGATCCCCATCTGATGGAGTTTTGATAGATATTTCCAATAGATATCGCGTGCCACAGGCGAGTAGCAGTCATAAACACGTACACCAGACGGATAGTCCTGACGTGGTGGCCACTGGGTAAGTCCCGACTCTGGCCATGTTTTGAAATGGAAGAGCAATCCCTTTTCATCGAGTTCCCGATATGGTTTTGTATGTGGTCCGAACGATGCCCATACCGAAATGGTGAGATGTGCATGACGTTGGTGCACCTCATCTATCATGGCTTGTGGATTACTGAACGCATCATTGAGAAACTCCATAGCATTCCAGTTGTAGTTACCACCCCAGTATTGCCAGTCTTGTATTATTCCGTCGAATGGTATTCCCATTTTGCGATAGCGTCTTACCACGTCGAGCAGTTCGTTTGCCGACTTGTATCTCTCACGACTTTGATGGAATCCATAGGTCCAACGTGGCACCATAGGCACTTTTCCGCTTAGCCAACGCATCTGTCGGATGACGCCATCCGCATCGTTACCATACATGAAATAGTAGTCAACAGCCTTTCCTACCTGACTCTCCAGTTGCAGTGTATCATCGTCGTTGATTGTTGTTGGCGAGTAATTGTCCCAATAGATGCCATATCCTTTAATACTCTGGAAGAAATGAGTAAAGTCTTCCAGATTAGTTTGTATCATCAGTCTGTGTTCTCCTCTTAGATTCATTTTTCCGCTCTGCATCATTCCCAAGCCATAGATGGGCTCATCTTTTTCCAGTGCAAAAGCTTGTTTTACGCGATACGATCCCTTGTCTATACCCTCTGTAATAGGCGTAAAGGCAAATTCGCCTTCAGTCATAAGCGTTGTACCGTCGGCTTTTGCAAAGCTTACCTGTTGCGATTTATCATCCACGGTAACGGTCAATGCATTCGTCCGATAGACTGTTTTGCCATCCGCCTGCTTGACATTGACCGCCACTTTTTGCGGTGTAGCCGTTATAACAAGGCTTTTCTTTTCTGCAAACTGCCCATCTGTAGTCTTCTCCACACGTACCACAGTAGGTGAGAAGAAGGTGATTTTCTGTGCTTCCATGCTTTCGAAACAAAGCAATGCAAGAGTGATAGAGATAATTTTCTTCATTGTTATTAGTTGTTTTATTTGAAGTTGATAAGCGCCCTCATTAGGGCTTTTCAGTTAGTATATTGGTTACAAAGGTAGTATATTTCTTTGATTTCTGATAAAAAAGCATGGTTTTTCCATTCAAAAATAAGAATTTGTAACTATATTAAATACAATGAAACACACGAAGTTAAATTTTATAAGCACCAAATGCCAATTGCTCATGATTCTGTCAAACGCTGCGTATGTGGCTTGTAGAAGTCACATAGAAGTCTTGCAGATATAAGAAAAACGAGTTTTTCTTTTGTACTTCGCTCACTTAATCGTACCTTTGTGACTACGTCGCGAAGGTAGGCTGCACCTCGGAAATACAAAAGAAAATGGTCTTTTCTTTTGTATTTCGCTCGGTTTGCACTACCTTTGCACCTTGTATAATAATACAGATATGAGTTTAACAAATATTGTACGCCACATCTTCGTGCATCGCATGCATGAACTGGAACGCCATCAGAAGGAGGGCGAAGCCCTTCAGTGCGAGGTGTTGCACCGCCTGCTTGCTCAAGCATCCAACACCGAAATAGGACGCAAATATGCATTTTCAGCCACGAAAGACTATGATACTTTCGTGCGAAACTGCCCCGTCAACACCTACGAAGAACTGAAAGAACAGATAGATCGCATGCGCCACGGAGAGACAAATATCCTCTGGAACGGACGTGTGAAATGGTATGCCAAATCGAGTGGCACTACGAACGACAAGTCGAAGTTCATTCCTGTCAGCAGCGACGGTCTGAAAAATATCCACTACAAAGGTGGCTTCGACTCTGTAGCCCTCTATCTCCGCAACAATCCTCAATCTCGATTGTTTGACGGCCGCGCATTGATTTTAGGTGGCAGCCATGCTCCCAACTATAATCTGCCAGATTCTTTGGTAGGCGACCTCAGCGCCATTCTCATCGAAAACATCAATCCTTTGGCAAATTTGGTGCGCATTCCGAAGAAGAAGACCGCATTGCTTGAAGACTTTGAAGTGAAGCGCGACCGCATTGCCCACGAAGCACTCCACAAGAATGTGACCAACATATCAGGCGTTCCCTCATGGATGTTATCGGTATTAAACCGTGTCATGGAGATTTCTGGCAAGACCCATTTGGAAGAAGTATGGCCCAATCTTGAAGTATTCTTCCATGGCGGAGTGGCTTTCACCCCCTACCGCAAGCAGTATGAACAACTTATCACGTCACCCAAAATGCATTATATGGAAACGTATAATGCGAGCGAAGGATTCTTCGGCCTGCAGGATGACCCATCCGACAAAGCGATGTTGCTCATGCTCGACTATGATGTTTTCTACGAGTTCCAAGAGATGGGCACCGACAACATCGTTCCGTTATGGGGCGTTGAAAAGGACAAAAACTATGCCATGATAATCACTACATCATGCGGATTATGGCGATACATGATCGGTGATACCATCCGATTCACCTCCACCAACCCATATAAGTTTGTTATCTCAGGTCGTACCAAGAGCTTTATCAACGCTTTTGGCGAGGAACTCATCGTAGATAATGCCGAACAGGGTCTGGCTTATGCCTGTCAACAAACAGGTGCCGAGGTGCTGGAATACACCGCAGCCCCCGTTTTCATGGATGCCAATGCCAAATGTCGCCACCAGTGGTTGATTGAATTCAGCACCCCTCCAGCCGATTTGCAGCAGTTCTCCGACCTGCTTGACCGTCGCCTACAAGAGCTCAACAGCGACTATGAAGCCAAACGCTATAAGAATATCACCCTGCAACATCTGGAGATTATCCCTGCCAGAAAGGGACTTTTCAACGATTGGCTTAAGCAACGCGGCAAATTAGGCGGTCAGCACAAAGTGCCACGCCTAAGCAATTCGCGTGAACATATCGAACAGCTTCTCAAACTGCAATCATGAACAGACCCACAAACAGACACTTCCAGTTGATACTCATAGCAGCCCTATCCCTGCTGATGGTGGCATGCGCACGTATGGGACAACCCGATGGCGGATGGTTTGACGATGATCCACCCCGCATCATCGGCTCCAATCCAGCCGATCAGGCTGTCGGTGTGAACTCCAAAAGAATAACCATACAGTTTGATGAGTATATCAAGCTGGAGGATGCCACACAGAATGTTATCGTCTCTCCACCACAATTGGAGATGCCCGAGATTAAGGCAACGGGTAAAAAGATTGTTGTTGACTTGAAAGACTCACTAAAGGCCAACACCACCTACACCATCGACTTCAGCGATGCCATCAGCGACAACAACGAAAACAATCCGTTGGGCAACTACACCTTCACCTTCTCTACCGGTGAACGCATCGACACTTTCGAGGTGGCAGGAACGGTGCTCGACGCCTCAAACCTCGAACCTATCAAAGGCATACAAGTTGGGCTCTATGCCGATCTGGCAGACTCAGCGTTCCGCACCAAGCCCCTTTTGCGCGTTGCCCGTACCGATGGCAGAGGGCGTTTCGTCATCAAAGGTGTTGCACCTGGCGAGTATCGCGTCTATGCGCTACAAGATGCCGATGGCAATTATATGTTCAATCAGAAGAGCGAGATGGTGGCTTTCTCCCATACCACCTATAAACCGTCAGCCGGACCAGATATCCGACAGGACACCATCTGGCGTGATTCCTTGCGTATCGATAATATATTGCGAGTGCCATACACCCACTTCTATCCCGACGACATCATCCTTCTGGCCTTCCAAGAAGTTCAAACCGACCGCTATCTGCTGAAACAACCAGAGCGAAAAGATGCCGACCGCTTCACTTTATATTTCAGTTATGGCAACCCACAATTGCCAGAAATACGCGGCTTCAACTTCGATGAGAAAGACGCCTTCGTTCTTGAGGCCAGCGAAAAGAAGGACACACTGACCTATTGGTTGCGCGATACGGCACTGGTCAACCAAGATACGCTATCCATGCAACTCTCCTATCTCATGACCGACTCTACCGGAGTACTCGTCACACAGATTGATACGGTAGATGTGATAGCCAAAACCAGCTACGCCAAACGGCAGAAAGACCTGAAAAAACAGGTTGAGAGTTGGGAAAAGGAGCAAGCTAAACTCAAAAAGCAAGGCGAGCCCTACGACAGTATCATGCCGCGCGAGCCACTTAAAGTGCAGTATAACGTGCCCGGCACCATGGCACCAGACAGTCGTCCCACCATCAATATGCCCGCTCCACTGGCTCGATGCGACACCGCCTCTATCCACCTATATACTAAGGTTGATACCCTTTGGTATCGTGTGCCCGTTGATGTGCAGCGTCGCGACTCATTGCTCCGCACGTATGATGTGCTTGCCGAATGGACAGCCGGTAGCGAATACAGCTTAGAAGTAGATTCCGCCGCCTTCGAAGACATCTACGGCAACGTATCGAAACCCTTCAAACAAGGCATTAAGATCAGCACCCTCGATGAGTTCTCGACCATCGTCTTGCAACTCGCAGGCGTCACCGACACCACCTATGTGGTAGAGTTGCTCGACCAAAGCGAGAAGACCATCAAGCAAGTGCGTACCGAAGCCAATGGCGATGCCGTATTCTTCTATGTCAAACCCGGTGGCTATTACGCACGTGCCTTCCGCGATCGCAACGGCAATGGCGTATGGGATACAGGCAACTACGATGCCAACTTACAACCAGAGGAAGTATATTATTTCCCCGGACGCATAGACTGTAAGGAGAAATGGGACATCACCCGCCCTTGGAATCTTACCGCCACACCGCTCAACATGCAGAAGCCCGGCGAGATAACCAAGCAGAAACCGGATAAAGAGAAACAGAAGTTACTCAATAGAAATGCCGAGCGCGCACGTCGTTTGGGTATTTCCTACTACAAGAACGGCGTGTTGCAAACCGCTAACAACAACTCTAAATGACGATAAAAGATGAAACACCTGAATACCAACGGCAGACGCCTATTGCTCATGCTGATGCTCTGTCTGCCACTTTTCTCACACACCGTCACCACCTCGCAAGCGCAATGTGGCATCCACAACACCGCCTTCAAATCGGGCGAGTATCTCTCCTACGACCTCTATTTCAATTGGAAATTCGTATGGGTGAAGGTCGGCACGGCATCTATGTCCACCGTACAATCGACCCACAAAGGTGTGCCTGCCTTCCGGTCGAGCCTCATCACGCGTGGTAACGACAAGCTCGACAATATGTTTATCATGCGCGATACCCTGCTATGCTACACCACTACCGATATTACCCCACTTTATTACCGCAAAGGAGCACGCGAGGGCAAGCGCTATTACGTAGATGAGTTATGGTATAGCTACCCTAAGGGAAACAGCCACTTGAAGATGCATCGCATCGATGCCGACGGTAAACACCACTGGAAACAAGCAGAGTATAAGGACTGCATCTACGACATGATGAGCATTTTCCTTCGTGCACGCAACTTCGACACATCCAAGTTGCGCAAGGGCGAGAATATCCCCATGCCCATCAGCGATGCCAGACACCTAAGCAACTCATGGTTGAAATACGGCGGAAAGACTACGCTGAAGATGAAAAACAGCAATGCGAAGTTCCGTTGTCTGATATTCTCATTTATCGAACGTGAGGACGGCAAGAACCACGAACTCATACGTTTCTTCGTCACCGACGATAAGAATCACCTGCCCGTACGCTTGGATATGTTCCTTTCGTTCGGATCTGCCAAAGCCTATCTCACAGGCATGAAGGGTCTGCGCAACGAACTCACTTCAAAAGAGAAATAATTCCCAGCATACAAAAGTCAACCTCATGGAAACCGTAGAACTCAGACATCTCACCATCGGGTATATCGTCAAAGGACAGCAACGCATCGTGGTCAGCGATATCAACGCAACCATCAATGCCAGCGAACTGACTTGTTTGTTGGGGCAGAACGGTATCGGCAAATCCACACTGCTGCGCACTTTGTCGGCATTCCAACCCGCCCTTTCCGGCGAAATCTATCTCGACGGCACTCCGCTGACAGCCCTTTCGTCGCGCCAACTCAGCAAGAAAGTGGGTGTAGTACTGACTGAAAAGCCCGATGTGCGCAATATGTCTGTAGAAGAAATGGTAGGCATGGGGCGTTCGCCCTATACCGGTTTCTGGGGTTCACTCGATGCTGACGACCACCAAATGATAGACGAAGCCATCCGTTTGGTAGGCATCGACCGGCTTAGACGCCGTCCAGTTCACACGTTGAGCGACGGTGAACGCCAGAAATGTATGATAGCCAAAGCCCTTGCGCAGCAAACACCCACCATCTATCTCGATGAGCCAACAGCCTTTCTCGACTTTCCCAGCAAGGTTGAGATGATGCAATTGCTGCGACGACTGGCACACGAACAACAGAAAACGATATTTCTTTCCACCCATGATGTAGAACTCGCCATGCAGTTGGCAGACCGCATTTGGCTGATGGAACCCGACCGTTTGAGCATCGACACCCCTCACCAGCTCGCCGCCGACGGTTCGCTGAGTCGCTTCATCGAGCGCCCTGGCATACATTTCGATACTAACGATATGACCATACGGGTGGCACGTCAGACATGAACGAGCCGCCCTATATATATAAATAAGGTGTAGCCCTACACCTTGACAGGCATTACTTCACTTATTACCAAACATCCAACGATTCCTAAACTCTCCAGAAGAATAAGACAATGATAGAAGGACACGGTGACGATCTCTACCGCTACAACAGTCAGGTGCGCATCAATTTCAGTTCCAACATCTGCCAACAGACAGACCATACAGCCCTGAAAGCCCATCTTGCCAACCATCTTGACCTTGTAAACCACTATCCGGAACCTCAGCCTCGGAAGCTCGAAGAACAGTTGGCCGAGTATCACGACATCCCTGCCGAATGCGTGATGGTGACCAGCGGTGTGACCGAAGCCATCTATCTCATAGCCCAGATGACGCGTGGCGGCATGTCTGTCATCCCCCAACCCACTTTCAGCGAGTATGCCGATGCTTGTCGCCTCAACGAACATATCATCAGCTATGAGTATGAAAACGACCAGAAGTTGCTGCCTACGCGCCGCATCTACTGGCTCTGCAATCCTAATAATCCAACAGGAGGAGTGATGACCGAAGGCATCATCGACCATCTTATCGCCACCAATCCCATCCACCTTTTCGTGGTCGATCAGTCGTATGAAGGTTATACCGCCGCAAAATTAGTAGATGTGAAACAAGTGATGCGCTATCCCAACCTCATTCTGCTCCATTCGCTGAGCAAGCGTTATGCGGTGCCGGGCATGCGTGTAGGCTATGTGACAGCACATCCTGAGATATTGCGACACCTCCGCCAGTACCAGCGCCCATGGTCGGTAGGAGCCTTGGCTATCGAGGGTGCACGCTTTCTGATCGCTCAAGACAAGCCCGCCATCAGCGACCTTGAGGGACTGTTGAAAGAGACCGCACGCCTTCGCGATGCTTTGCGTGCCCTCCCTGGCATCAGCGTTTACGACACCGACAGCACTTTTATGCTCTGTATGATAGAGCAAGCCAGCAGCCTTCAACTGAAGAATTGGCTGATAGACCATGAGGGCATTCTGATTCGCAACTGTTCAAACTTTGCCAATCTATCGCCCCACCACTTCCGCATAGCCACCCAGAGTCCTGAAGAAAACGATGTCCTCATCAGTGCTTTGCATCGCTTTCTGAACGAATAGAGTCATTGCGGCTGACCAGTCGCTATGTCTTGTCAGCACATGAGAATACTGGATAGAGGTCTATGCGACTTCCATCCATTGCCTATCGGATAAACCTTGGTAGATTATTGTCGTGAGAAAACAGAAACAACCCCCGTTGGCCCGGTACAATTGACCAGTGCGTATTGTTCCAGTTTATGGTCGTCTTTACCGCCATTGACCACTATGCCCCGATTGTTGAGCATATATTGTCGCTTGCAAGTGGGACAGGTCGCCATGCCTTTATGATCCATTTGGATGATATACTTGCTACTTCCCAGCGAATTGCCGTTTCTCACACAGTTTGGACACTGTGCATCATAAGCAATAAATCCGCCGTTTGGCGTCGTATTAAAAGTTTGATAGCCCACAATGATGCCGTTGCTGAGTCCGAGCTGATAGTGGCTCTCGCTCTCTGCCGCCGTTTCGCGCTGTGTGGATGAAAGTCCGTCAGAATTGGTAAACACGAGGTGTTTCGCTCCTTGTCTTACGCTTTCGGTGATATGACAAAATATGCCACGCGACATGCTGTTGGTGGCTGTGGCGAGTGTTTGGTCGAGATGGAGTCCGTTATCATAGACAAAGCGACAGGGCCATGCACTGAATTCAGGGTCTGTGGAGCATGCCGTTGCCATCAGCAGTACTGCCACACCTGCCGTAAGGCGCCTTGTCCAAAGAGAAAGGTGCCCTGTCCAAGCAGAAAGTCGCCTTCCCGTTGGTGTTGACACAACGGTAGGGCGACTATCCATATTATAATGTTTGCTATAGCCTTCAGCCATATTGTTCTGTTGTTTGCCTTATGGTTTAAGCGTTTTCCAACAGCGATTTTTCTGCATCGGTGACACGGTTGAAACCGAAACCTCCAAGCACTTGCTGCATCAGATCGGCTATCTTGTCGTTGCAGAGATTGCCTATCGAACCCTCATGCGTATGGTGTATGTCCTTGTTGGGTGTGAAAGTTCCAGCCTCGATATCGAGCCCAACCTTCTTATACGCATCGCGGAAGGGCATTCCGGCAGCAGCCAAACGGTTGACTTCCTCTACGGAGAACATCGGGTCGTACATGGGATTGTCGAGAATATCCTCGCGCACTTCAATCTTATTGATGATGTATGCCGCCATCTGCAAACAGTCTTTCAGTTCGTCGAAAGCAGGCAAGAACACCTCTTTGATAATCTGCAGATCGCGGAAATAACCCACGGGGAGATTGTTCATGATGAGTGTCACCTGTTGTGGCAAAGCCTGAATCTTGTTGCATTTCGCACGGATGAGTTCGAAGACATCGGGATTTTTCTTGTGGGGCATGATGCTACTTCCGGTGGTACACTCTTTTGGAAGTTTCACAAACGAGAAGTTTTGCGAGTTGAAGAGACACGCATCAAATGCCATTTTAGCAAGTGTTCCTGCTATAGTAGCCATGGCAAATGCCACGTTGCGCTCCATTTTTCCTCGTCCCATCTGCGCATAAACCACGTTATAGTCCATAGAATCGAATCCCAAGAGGTCTGTGGTCATCTGTCTGTTGAGTGGGAACGACGATCCATATCCTGCTGCTGATCCCAACGGGTTACGGTTGGTCATCTTGTATGCTGCTTGCAGAAAGAGCATATCGTCTGCCAACGACTCGGCGTAGGCGCCAAACCATAGTCCGAAGGATGATGGCATTGCCACCTGCAGATGGGTGTAGCCCGGCATGAGCACGCTTTTATACTGTTCGCTCTTAGCGAGCAATTCGTCGAAAAGCACTTTCACCCCGTCTGCCAGTTCCATGAGTTGATGGCGTGTAAAGAGTTTCAAATCCACCAATACTTGGTCGTTGCGTGATCGGCCTGAGTGTATTTTCTTACCCATGTCGCCCAGTTTTCGTGTCAACATGAGTTCCACTTGTGAGTGTACATCCTCCACTCCGTCTTCTATGCGAAATTCGCCGCGCTGGCAAATGGCATATATTTGTTTGAGTTCAGCCAACAGTTGTTTCAGTTCGTCGGCTTCCAAGAGGCCAATACTCTCAAGCATAGTGATATGTGCCATAGATCCCATCACATCGTAGGGTGCGAGGTAGAGATCCATCTCACGGTCGCGTCCCACGGTGAAGCGCTCTATTTCTGCATTCACCTCAAAGTTCTTCTCCCAAAGTTTATTCATCTGTCGTGTATAATATATAATCGGTGTAAGGGTTGATTGGCAGAGGTGTGCCTACAAGGTGTAGGGCACCTGTGCCAAAGCAGTGGCAACTTTCTCTACTCCATCCTGCAGTGGACCGCTCACCATGCCTTTGAGCATGAATGGGATGTCGGCCTTTACGGTGACACGCATCTTGCTTTCGTGGTCGTTGACGGGCAGCACCTGTATCCAAAGGTTGAAGGGTACTGGCGATTTCTCTGCTTCAAACTTCACACACTTATTGTCTTCACGCTCTATGATGCGCAGTTTCAGAAGTCCTACCGGTGGCACATTGACCTGCACACTATCTTTGTCAAACTGAAAATCCTTCAGTTTGTCTTCGGGCACTCGGTCTTTAATACGCTCCAAGTTGGTGAGGTCGCTGATGTTGCGATAAACGTTTTCCACCGGATATGGAATCTGGTGTACGCTGCTTTCAAACTTTGTCATGCCTTCCAAGCAGCTGGGTCCTTACGCCACTCGTTCAACACTTCGATGTCTTCTGGCTTGATATATCCGGTGTCGGCAGCCTGTTCAAGCACGGCAGCATAGTTGCTCAGCGTAATCAGACGCACGCCAGCCTCCTTGAAAGCCTGTTCGGCAACGGGGAAACCATAGGTGAACGATGCCACCATACCAATGACTTCGCATCCATACTGGCGCAGTGCTTCAACGGCTTTAAGACTGCTTCCTCCGGTAGAGATCAGGTCTTCTACCACGATAACCTTAGCACCTTTTTCGATGTGTCCCTCTACTTGGTTGCCCATACCGTGGTCTTTTGGTTTCGGACGAACGTAGGCATAGGGCAGTCCGAGCTGGTCTGCCACGAGAGCTCCTTGTGCTATAGCACCTGTGGCAACACCAGCCACAGCCTCTGCCTCAGGGAAATTCTCCTGAATGGCGTGGCACAGTTCGAGTTTTACAAACGAGCGCACGTCGGGATACGACAGTGTTTTGCGGTTGTCGGTATAGATTGGTGACTTCCAACCAGATGCCCATGTAAAGGGTTCGTTGGGTTGCAATTTGATGGCTTTGATATCCATCAGCTTCTTTGCGAACAGTTTTTTGATTGCGTCCATATCTTTGTTTATTTGTTTTTCGTTTTGCAAAGGTACGATTAAGTGAGTAGAATACAAAAAGAAAACACATTTTTCTTTTTGTATTCCACATATTATTTCCGCTTCAAAGCCATATCATTTTCCCCTTGCCGACAACATTCTTTTACCCCATCTATATATTCCTTACGTTCAAAACGTTACGCGTACAGCTCAGCAATTTCAATGAATTTACTCAGCAATTTCAATGAATTTGCAGACCAATTTCAATGAATTTACTCAGCAAATCAAATTGAATTGCTCGGCAAATCAATTTGTTTTCCTCGGCAAATCAATTTGTTTTCCTCGGCAAATCAATTTGTTTTCCTCGGCAAATCAATTTGTTTTGCTGAGAAAAGTATCTTTCATATAGGTGTAAACCATTATATTTCATACTATTACACACCATCGGAAACACCTTGGCAAATAGCATATAAAATCGGGAAGCAACCTGCCGTTGACGGCTATGCCTCCCGATAGTATATGGAATATGTATTTTCCAGGGGTTGTTCCGATGGATTATTCGTCGTTGTCAGCCAGTGTGAAGTCGAGCTGTCGCTTCTCTATATTGGCTCTTGCCACCTTGATGCGTACTGCATCGCCCAGTTGGTATTTGTGGTGATGACGTCTGCCAACGAGACAATAGTTCTTCTCGTCGAAGTCGTAGTAGTCGTCGTCAAGGTCGCGCATAGGTACCATTCCCTCGCAGTGGTTCTCGTCTATCTCGCAATAGATACCATATGACTGGATGCCACTGATATGCGCATCGAAGCACTGGCCCAACTTGTCTGCCATAAACTCTACCATCTTATACTTGATAGAATCGCGCTCAGCCTGCTGTGCCACCTGCTCCATGTCGGAACAGTGCTCGCAGAGTTCCTCGTATTTATCTTGGCTGGCACTGCGGCCTCCGTCCTGATAGCGTGTCAACAGACGGTGTACCATCGTGTCGGGATAGCGTCTGATGGGCGAAGTGAAGTGGGTGTAGTATTCAAAAGCCAGTCCGTAGTGACCTATATTATGGGTGGAATACTTTGCCTTCATCATTGATCGGAGAGCAACAATCTCTATCAGGTTCTGCTCTCGCTTACCCTGACACTCGTCCATGAGCGTGTTCAGACTGCGCGAGATCGCTCCTTTGGTGCCGGCAGTCTTCATCTTATAACCAAACTTCACTACAAATTCGCGCAATGCCTCCAGCTTGGTGGGGTCGGGCTGGTCGTGGATACGGTAGGGCAGTGTCTTGGCTTTGACACCTTTCTTCACCTTACCCACACTTTCTGCCACCCACTTGTTGGCTATGAGCATAAATTCTTCAATGAGTTGGGTAGCCTGGTTCGACTTCTTGAAATAAGCTCTGATGGGCTTACCCTTCTCGTCTATATCGAAATGCAACTCTTCGCGGTCGAAGCGCACGGCACCGCCTTTGAATCTGCGCTCACGCAGTATCTGCGACAAGCGAGCGAGGGTGCAGAGCATTTCTGCATTTTCAATGGTCTTGCGCAATGAGGGTTTAGCCTCACACTGCTGCAAAATGTCGAGCACTTCTTCATAGGCATAGCGTCTGTTGCTCTTGATGACGGTGTGTGCAATATGGAATTTCTTGATGTTTGCATTGTCGTCCATCTCGAAAATAGCCGAATAGGCGAGCTTCTCCTCATCGGGGCGAAGGGAGCAGATAAAGTTGCACAGCCGTTCGGGAAGCATCGGGATGGTGCGGTCAACGAGATAGATACTCGTGGCACGCTTCATGGCTTCCTTGTCAATGATAGATCCTTCGGTCACATAATGAGACACATCGGCAATGTGGACACCCACTTCCCAAAGTCCATTCTTCGTTTTGCGAATGGAGAGTGCATCGTCGAAATCTTTCGCATCCTTCGGGTCTATAGTGCAAGTGAACACATCGCGGAAGTCTTCACGACGCTTAATCTCATCGGGCGTGATAGTGGGATCTATCTTTTCGGCAGCATCTTCCACGGCTTTCGGATATTTGTAAGGCAGTCCGTATTGTGCCAATATGGCGTGCATCTCCACATTGTTGTCGCCTTCTTTACCAAGCACATCAATGACTTCGCCCACCATGTTCTTCGATTCCTTCGATGGCCATTGGGTGATTTTCACCACTGCCTTATCGCCATCCTTACCACCTTTGAGTTTTTTCTTCGGCACAAAGATGTCGTGAACAAAGATGTTTCCCTCGGTAACAAGGAAGGCATAGTCTTTTTCCACACGCAGACGACCCACTGCCTGATCGCGCTTATGCGACAAGATTTCTACCACCATTGCCTCCTTGATATGTTTTTCGCGACGTGCCATATAGGCCACTTTCACACGGTCGCCGTTGAGTGCATACATAGAGTTGCGCTCACTGACAAACACGGGCGTGCCGCCATCGTCGGGAAGGAACGAGTTTTTACCATTGGCCTTGCGCACAAAGGTGCCTTCCTGCACTTGTGTTTTGAGGTTGAGCCGGTAACTGTTTTCCGAAACCTTCGAGAGATAGTCGTCCCATGCCATTTCCTCCATCGTGTCGATGGCGAGCATTTTAGCGGGATGGGTTACCAATCGGAGTGCACGGAATATCTGTTTGAACGAGAATGTCTCGTTGGGATTTTCTTGGAAGAATGTCTGAAGCCGCTCCACGAGTTGCTTCTTCGTTACGCGTTTTCCACCTTTTTTCTTATTCATAATCGTAGTTTTTGGATTGTATTCTGCTACAAAGATATGAAAAAAGTCAATTTCTTGTACGCTTCGACGGTTAATTTTCATTAAATTGTCATAGACTGGCTGCCATATCTGACCATCATAACAGGACTAACCGCCACTCACAACAGCCCGACACCCCCTCTACGTATCTGCAATGTGATATAGTTCAAAGGGTTACACCATGTCAAAATATGATAAAAAATAGGAACACCACGAAGAATATATCTGTTTTTTCTTTGTTTTCCGATTGCTTAATCGTAACTTTGCAAACTGATTGTCGTAAGGTAACGACTGCACTGCATTTACAAAAGCATACATGACACAGAAACAACAATATACAGGACTGACACCGCAACAAGTGGCAGAGAACCGAAAAAAGTATGGGGAAAACATACTGACCCCACCAGAAAAGGATCCTTTGTGGCGGCAGTTTCTGGAAAAATTTCGCGAACCACTCATCATAATCCTACTCGTTGCAGGATTATTGTCAGTGGGAATAGCATGCTACGAACACTACGGACTCGACAAAGGAGGCGAAGTTTTCTTCGAACCCGTAGGCATCTTTGTGGCTATCATGCTGGCTACAGGACTCTCTTTCTACTTTGAATGGCAAGCCAACAAAGAGTTTGCTATACTCAACCACGTAAACGATGATGAACCCGTGGAGGTGATCAGACAGGGAAACACTACCATGATACCGCGACGCGAACTGGTGGTCGAGGATGTGGTGGTGCTCAACACAGGCATGGAAGTGCCTGCCGATGCCGTCTTGCTGACTTCCACATCGCTGCAAATCGACGAATCGACACTGACGGGCGAACCCATCTGCCACAAAAGTGAACGTCCGGAAGAGGCTGACCCCGATGCCACCTACCCCACCAACCAAGTGATGAAGGGCACGAAAGTAATGGAGGGACATGCCATCTGTCGCGTCACGGCAGTGGGCGACCATACCGCACAAGGCAAGGTGTTTGAGGCTGTACAGATAGACAACAGCATACGTACACCACTCGACGAACAGCTCGGACAACTGGGAAAATGGATCACCGTCGTCAGCTATATCGTGGCTACAGGTATTGTAGTGGGAAGAATCGTGGCATATCTCACTGCCATGGACCATTTTCAGTGGATCGACTTCACCGCTTATATGCTGCAAACCTTCATGATTGCAGTGACGCTGATCGTGGTATCGGTACCCGAAGGACTACCCATGACCGTCACACTGTGTCTGGCCTACAGTATGCGACGCATGCTGAAAAGCAATAATTTGGTGCGCAAGATGCATGCCTGCGAAACTATGGGAGCTA
Source organism: Prevotella sp. P4-119 (assembly GCF_002251345.1). NCBI lineage: Bacteria > Pseudomonadati > Bacteroidota > Bacteroidia > Bacteroidales > Prevotellaceae > Prevotella > Prevotella sp. P4-119. The sequence goes on from NZ_NPJB01000079.1 coordinate 92,598, forward strand.
CCACTGTCGTCTGTACCGACAAGACTGGAACATTGACGGAAAATCAAATGCGGGTGGATGAGATGAAGCTGTATGGCACTACAGATGCCGACATCGTAGCGGAAGGACTCGCTGTCAATGCTACTGCATCGCTCGACTATGCGAAAAGTGGCGAACCTGCCGTATTGGGAAACCCCACTGAGGGAGCATTGCTACTATGGCTACACAGCCAAGGCAACGACTATCGCACCATCAGACTGCAGACCACAACACTGGCAGAACTGCCTTTCTCTACCGAACATAAATTCATGGCTACGGTTGTGGAGTCGGTTGCCCGTAAAGGACAACGCATACTCTATGTGAAAGGTGCACCGGAAATCGTCTTTGCCATGTGTCAGACAGCTGACGTGGAACGCAGAGAGATAGACCAACAACTGGCTGTCTATCAGCAACGCGCCATGCGCACACTGGGATTTGCCTATCAGATACTCGAACCTGGAGCACCCCTCCCCATTGTCAATCATAAGCTACAGGCATCCTGTCTGCATTTCATAGGCATTGCAGCCATAGCAGACCCCGTCAGAAGCGATGTGCCACAAGCCATCAACGAATGTATGGAGGCGGGCATTAAAGTCAAGATCGTGACTGGCGACACGCCGGGTACTGCTCGCGAGATAGCACGACAAATAGGACTGTGGAACGATCACGACACCGACCAAAGCATCATTACGGGACCTGAATTTGAAGCGCTTTCCGATGAAGAGGTGCGCCTACGTGTGGAGCAACTGAAAATCATAGCACGCGCACGACCTATGGACAAACGCCGACTGGTAGAAGCATTGCAGAAGAACGGAGAGGTGGTGGCAGTCACTGGCGACGGTACCAACGATGCCCCTGCACTGCGCGCTGCCCACGTGGGACTGTCGATGGGCGACGGAACGAGTGTTGCCAAAGAGGCCAGCGACATCACTATCATCGACAATTCATTCTCCAGCATAGGCAAAGCGGTCATGTGGGGACGGTCGCTCTACCAGAATATTCAGCGCTTTCTACTGTTCCAACTCACAGTAAACGTCACCGCTTGCCTCCTTGTGCTATTCGGTGCGTTCATGGATACTGAGTCGCCACTCACCGTGACACAGATGCTTTGGATCAATCTCATTATGGATACGTTTGCTGCCATGGCTTTGGCATCACTCCCACCATCACACGCTGTGATGAAAGATAAACCACGCAACAGGTATAAATCCATTCTGACCAAGGAAATGCTAAGAGAGATTGTGGGCGTAGGACTGTTCTTCTTCCTACTGCTGCTCACCATGCTCTTTGCTTTCCAACATACCGACATCACCTCGCTGACAGACTTTCTGCAACTGCAACTCAGCAATAAACGACATATCAGCGCTTACGAACTCACATTGCTGTTTACCGTTTTTGTCATGACACACTTCTTCTACCTCTTCAACGCAAGGGCATTCGGAAGTCATCGCAGTGCATTGCATTTCAAAGGGTGTAAGGGCTTGATCACTATCGTGGTCATCATCTTCGTAGGACAAGTGGCAATGGTTGAGACACCGGGCTTCCAAAAGTTCTTCAACGTGGTCAGTCTCCGATGGACTGACTGGCTCATTATCATCGCAGGATCGTCGCTCGTACTATGGATAAGAGAGGCGTGGAACCTGTTGGTAACACAAAAAAGAATATAAAAACAAGAAATAGATTATGGCAAAAGTTAGAATAAACACCTCAGAGGGCAGTATCACTGTGCGCCTCTACGACGAGACTCCAAAGCATCGCGACAACTTCCTGAAGTTGGCCAGAGAGGGATTCTTCAACGGAACGCTCTTTCATCGTGTCATCAAAGACTTCATGATTCAGGGCGGAGACCCTGACAGCAAAGGCGCACCTGCTGGCAAAATGCTCGGTACGGGTGGGCCCGGATATACCATTCCCGCTGAATTTGCATATCCACAGTGCTTCCATAAGCGTGGCGCACTTAGTGCTGCGCGACTCGGCGATGAGGTAAATCCTGAAAAAGAAAGCAGCGGAAGCCAGTTCTACATCGTCTGGGGAAAGACTTACAAACCTCAAGAGCTCCGACAAATGGAGCGACAAATGGCTATGCAACAAGAGCAAAACGTATTTAACCAACTGGCACGACAGAACCACGAACGCATCATGGAACTCAGACGCAACCGCGACCGCGAGGCACTCATGGCGCTGCAAGACCAACTCATAGCACAAACAAAACAACAATGTAAGGACATGGGACTGCCTACCTTTACCCAAGAACAGACCAATGCCTATACTACCGTGGGCGGAACTCCGTTCCTCGACGGACAATACACCGTGTTTGGCGAAGTGGAAGAAGGACTCGACGTGGTGGAAAAAATACAAAACACAGAGACACTGCGCGGTGACCGTCCTAAAAACGACGTGACCATGACGGTGGAAATCATCAACGAATAAACTAAAAATGAAGATTCTCATCACTGGAGCCAGTGGTTTCATCGGCTCGTTTATCGTGGAGGAAGCTATCAGACAGGGCTTCGAAACATGGGCGGCTATACGCCGTTCGAGTTCGAAGGACTATCTGCAAGACCCACGCATACACTTCATAGAACTCGACCTTTCATCGGAAAGCAAACTGGTGGAACAGTTGCAAAACTGCTCGTTCGACTATGTAGTGCATGCTGCCGGTGCCACCAAGTGTCTCAACAAAGCCGACTTTGCACGCATCAATACCGAGGGTACCAAGAATTTGGTTACTGCACTGCGCATCCTACAAATGCCTATACAGCGCTTTGTGTTCATCAGCAGCCTCAGTATCATGGGTGCTATACGCGAAAAACTGCCTTATCAGGAAATCTGCGAAACCGACACACCACAGCCCAACACGGCTTATGGCAAAAGTAAACTGCAAGCAGAGCAATGGCTCGACACACAGAAAGACTTCCCATACACCATCCTCAGACCTACCGGTGTGTATGGCCCAAGGGAAAAAGACTACTTCCTGCAGTTTAAAAGCATTAAGGGACACACCGATTTCGCAGTAGGCCACCAACGACAAGATATCACCTTTGTCTATGTCAGCGATGTGGTACAGGCGGTTTTCCTGGCTTTGGAGAAAGGCAAAACAGGCCGCAGATACTTCCTGTCAGACGGTGAAGTGTATCAGTCGGCAGACTTCAGCAACCTCATACATGAGGCATTGGGACGCCCTTGGTGGATTCGCATCACTGCACCGATATGGCTTTTACGCATCGTTACAACATGCGGCGAATGGATCGGACATATCACCGGAAAGGTTACAGCACTTAACAACGACAAGTTTAACATACTCAAGCAACGCAACTGGCGCTGTGACATCACTCCTGCCATCAATGAACTGGGCTACAAACCACAGGTGAAACTGAAGGAAGGTGTGCGCAAAAGCGTGGAATGGTATCAAGCAAAGGGATGGCTATAAACATGCATACACCGAAATTCCTTATCAGACTGGTGGCACATGACAGTCACCCCACACGAGGACTGTTGGCTGTAGAGTGGGCTATGATGCTCTATCTGCTGTTTACACTGGCACTCATGGCATGTCTCTGGCCGCGCATCCAACAGCCTGCACCCATGCTCATAGGACGATTGGCAATGGTCATCGGGGTATTGCTGGCATGGATTATTTATCAATGGAAACCGTGTCGCATCACCCATTTGGCACGAATACTGCTGCAACTCGGACTCCTCTCATGGTGGTATCCCGATACCTATGAGATCAATAAACTATTGCCCAACTACGATCCATACTTTGCGGCGGCTGATCAATGGCTGTTCGGATGCCAACCCGCACTGCTCTTTTCACAGTGGATGCCGCAACATTGGTGGTCGGAACTCATGCATCTGGGGTACGCCAGTTATTATCCGCTGATGGTGGCAGTAAGCCTTTACTACTTCTGCTGCCGCTACGAGCGATTTGCAAGAGCCACTTTCGTACTGCTGACATCGTTTTTTGTCTATTACGTCATCTTCGATGTCGTGCCGGTTACTGGTCCGCAATACTACTATCTGGCAGCCGGAACAGACCAGATCGGCGCCGGGGTGTTCCCTGAAATAGGACAATGGTTTATCAACCACACCGAGTCACTGCCCATACCGGGGTGGTCTGACGGTTTTTGCTACCATCTGGTGGCTGCCGCACACGCAGCAGGAGAACGCCCAACAGCGGCATTTCCCAGTAGTCACGTAGGTGTGACAACCATTCTCATGCTATTGGCTTGGAAGAGTGGAAGCCGCAAACTGCTATGGAGCGTAACACCTTTCTATATATTAATGTGTATGGCTACCGTCTATATCCAAGCACACTACGCCATCGATGTGATTGGCGGATGGGTCAGCGGTGTCATCTTCTATTTCGCTTTGGACGGATTTTATCGGAAAAATTTGGAAAGTAGGAAATAAATGCCTAACTTTGCAAACGATAACGAGACACAGTAGAAAAAGGGGATTCCGACATGAGCATAGTCGGAATTCTTTATTTTTTTTGCATCTCGTGAAGTTATATTACAAGAAAACAGAAACCTTTTAAAACAAGAACAATTATGGCTTATATGTCACAAGAAGGCTATGACAACCTCATAGCTGAATTGCAGCGATTGGAAAGTATTGAGCGACCAAAGGCCTCTGCAGCAATCGCCGAAGCCCGCGACAAGGGCGATTTAAGTGAAAACAGTGAGTATGATGCTGCCAAAGAAGCACAGGCACATCTGGAAGACAAAATCAACAAATTAAAATCTACCATTGCCGAAGCTAAAATTATCGATACTTCACGACTCAGCACCGACTCGGTACAGATTCTGACCAAGGTGGAAATGACCAATATCATCACCAAAGCCAAGATGACCTATACCATTGTCAGCGAGAATGAAGCTGATTTGCGCGCTGGAAAAATATCTATCCAGACTCCTATCGCACAAGGACTTTTGGGCAAAAAGGTTGGCGACGAAGTGGAAATCAAAATACCACGCGGCACCATCAAACTGCGCATTGAGAACATCTCTATAGCCTAATATCCAAACAAAAAGGCCACAGAGAAGGGTTAAACCATATTAATACAAATGCTTATGGACATCTTTTCAAAGATTGCAGCTGGTGAAATTCCAAGCTACAAATGTGCAGAGAACGATGAGTTCTATGCCTTTCTCGACATCAATCCACTGGTGAAAGGCCACACACTGGTGATTCCCCGCCGTGAAGTGGATTACTTCTTTGACATGGACGATGAGGAGTTGGCACGCTACCAGAAGTTTGCCAAGCGTGTTGCAGCAGCTATCAAGCGCGCTTTCCCCTGTCGCAAAGTGGCACAGGTGGTGCTCGGTCTTGAAGTACCACACGCCCACATCCACCTCATTCCAATGCAGAGTGAGGCTGATGCAGACTTCCGTAGAGAGAAACTGAAACTCTCTGAGGAGGAATTTCAGGCTATTGCCGATAAGATTCTAAATGAGTTTAAGTAGATTTCAGACCGTCTTAAACAAACTCATCACCGTATTTCATCTGCACTTCGTTCACATATTTGCGAACCAGTGCAGATGAATCTCCTTTCTTACAGATAAGCAATACATTGTCTTCCTCGGCCACAATATAGCCGTCGAGACCGCTGACAATACCCAAACGACCTTTAGGAAGCTTGATAACATTATTGTGCGACTCATCCAATATCACTTCCGAATCGACCACCACGTTATCTCCTTCACCACGACTTCTACATTCATAGATGGCATGCCAAGTACCTAAATCTGCCCAACCGAAGTTGCCGTGCATCACGCAAACCTCGTCACAGCGCTCTAACACACCTCGGTCGATGGAGAGATTGGCATAGGAAGGATAGTTCTCGCTTACAAATTCCAACTCATCCTCTAAGGTGAAGTTGGGACGCACAGCATCCAAACGCTTCATCACATCGGGGAACAGCTGTCGGAAACAACTGTTCAGATAGTGTCCGTTGGCTTGTATAAGACCTGTGTTCCATAGAAATTCACCGCTTTCCATAAACACTTTGGCGAAGTCGCGATCGGGTTTTTCGGTAAAAGACTTCACACGGAAGACCTCTGTAGCGCCTTCCATCGCATCACCCATCTGTATGTAACCATAGCCAGGTTCTGGACGTGTGGGAGTGATGCCTATGGTGAGCAGCGCCTGATGATGCTCCACAAAGCGGAAACCTTCCTCTATATTATGTTGGAAAGCCTCTTCGTTGAGCACAAACTGATCGCTCGGCGTAATCACCACATTGGCATCGGCACACTGACGGCATATGCGCATGTTGGCCCACAATACAGCCGGAGCAGTGCCGCGACTTACTGGTTCTGCCAAAATGTTGTCGACATTCATGTCGGGCAATTGTTCTTTCACCAATTCGACATACTCTTTAGCAGTTGTGATGAAAATATTTTCTTGTGGTAATATCTTGGTGAAGCGGTCGTAGGTCTGTTGCAACTGTGTGCGACCAGAGCCAAAGAAATCTATAAACTGTTTTGGGTTTGTCTCTCTGCTACAGGGCCAAAGTCTTCTGCCTTTGCCTCCTGCGAGAATGATGCAATATTGTTTGTTGTCCATGTTATAGGCTTTAAAGGAACTATTTTACGGTACGAAGTTAGTCAATTTCTGCATATTGAACAAAAAAATCAATCATTTTTAATAATTTTTCTCCTTTCATAAACAGATATTCAAAGAAATTTTGTAACTTTGCACTCGCTAAATAAGCCCAGATGGCGGAATCGGTAGACGCGCTGGTCTCAAACACCAGTGGGGAAACCCATCCCGGTTCGAGCCCGGGTCTGGGTACAGCAGAGCGGCTAAGCGTTGGTTTTCAACGCTTAGCCGCTACTTTTTTTTATGAACTAAAAAGTATTGCCGCAGGATGTGTTGACAGTGGTTGCAACTTGTTTGAAAGCAATACTGATACTAAAGGAAGTGTTGCTTCCGGTTGTACAAACGTTGGCTGTTACCTTTTTACTAACCAAAAACACCACTAAGCAATCATATCAACATACAATAATAAACTTTCTTCATTTTCATAGATCTATTAATTATATAAAATTTTTGCAGACGCAAAAATCCAAGAGCGGTATTACAATCGTGTGATAATCGTATAAATATGGTGTTAAAGGTTAAACCCGAAGTGTTCCACCTATTATATATATACGAACCATTGATGCTGAAAAATGATGTTCATCCTTTCTCCATAAGATAGAAATCGAGCTGTAACACCATATCTATACTTTTACAGCCGAAAAAAAAATCCATATCGGATATGAACAGACTGAAGATTGTTTTGATAACAACAGTATTGGACACATCAATACTATATGCCCAACAAACACAACTCAAACGCATAACAGTAGTATCGGATGTACACCTGATGGCACCATCGCTCTTACGACACAAAGGATCAGCATTCGACAGCTACATCGCAAACGACAGGAAAATGCTTGTGGAAAGTACTGAACTATTAGATTCTGTGAGCAACAGCCTGGCCAACTGTCAGCCGTAAGTTGGTGGTCGATGGGTGGTCGAACTTTCAGACATCGACCACCACCTAAAGTTCTATATGATAGCGTGATGCACACTTTGGTGGTCGAGTGGTCGAAATTTTCTTGAAAACTAAAATAACTGTACACGTTAAGCGGTGATGTCCATTCGCCTACGACTTTATTCGAATTCGGTCATTATATTACATGCATGACCATGGATTATTATATTTCTAATGACCGATTTGTGACTAATATCTTTTAACTGAAAGTTGTATCGATAAAGCTTATCTAATACTTTTTGGGTGCAAAGATATGAGATGTATGTTTCAAAGATGTGATAGAAGTATGAATATGAAGTTAAAAATCAGTTGATTACCGATGTTATCCACAAAGTTATCAACCTATAAGTATCTATACCCGTTAACACCTATATATTGGTTTAGAAACAAACAGATATGGCGGAGCGATTACAGCAAACTATTCTGGTTTCAAAACGAGCGATTCTGCAAACTTATAAATAATGATGCCTGCCGTGACAGATACGTTCATGGAGTGTTTGGTGCCCAATTGAGGAATTTCCAAACAACCGTTGCTGGCATCAACAACCTCCTGATGAACACCTTTTACCTCGTTTCCTAATACCACAGCATAACGCTTCGAAGGATCAGGAACGAAATGCTGCAGCTTGGTAGAATGTTCCACTTGTTCCACCGACAACACCTCGTAACCATCGTTCTTCAAAGCATTGACAGCCTCAAATGCCGTCTTGTAGTATCGCCAATCCACAGACTCTTCTGCGCCAAGCGCCGTCTTATGAATCTCAGTGGCAGGCGGTGTCTGACAAATGCCACAAAGACAAACAGCCTCTACCCTAAACGTATCAGCCGTACGAAATACACTACCTATATTATACATAGAGCGGACGTCGTCAAGGACAACCACTAAAGGCAGCTTTTCCGACTTCTTGTATTCCTCAATACTCAGTCGCTGCATCTCTATCGTGCGTATCTTTCTCATAGTTGGCGACAAAATTACAAATAAAAAACGATAATACAAATTATTGTGGATAACTATGTTGATAACCGTGTGGATAACGTGTTAATTATCCACTAATATCCACAACGACATTTCTGGTATATGGATATCCACAGGTTTATACAGTTGTTTTTAGCAACTTTTCCACGCAATTATGATGAAAAAAGATATAAACTTATTAAATTTGCACCAAAATACGGAATTGTGGATAAGTTATTCAGTGGTCTAAAAATCAGCACTTAACTATCAACACCTATTGTGGATAGTGTGTGACCACAAGTTGATAACGAAAAAAGCAAAATATCAATAAGAAAGTTTTGCACTTATCAACAGGCTATTATCATACACATTTCTATTTTAAAATTAAAATAAAAAATAAATAATATAATATTGTGATGTTGAAAAACGAATGGATAAAACAAGGATTCATTGATGAACCTATTGCTGACGGCACCGATCTGAAAAAAGAAATAAGACGGTTGGCGAAGGAGAAGAATGCCTTGATTCTGGCACATTACTACACTCGTGGCGAAATACAAGAGGTAGCCGATTTCATTGGTGACTCGTTGGCTTTGGCGCGTAAGGCAGCCGAAACCGATGCCGACATGATAGTGATGTGTGGTGTTCACTTCATGGCTGAAACCTGTAAGATACTCTCTCCTGAGAAGAAAGTGCTTTGTCCTGATGTGACAGCAGGCTGTTCGTTGGCTGATTCATGCCGTGCAGAAGATCTCAAGAAATATAAAGAGGAGCATCCAGGTTATCAGGTTATCAGTTATGTGAATACCACTGCCGCAGTCAAGGCATTGACCGATGTGGTGGTGACCAGTGGCAATGCCAAGAAAATAGTTGATACCTTTCCTGCCGATGCAAAGTTGATATTTGGTCCAGATTATAACTTAGGATCGTATATCAATTCAGTTACGGGTCGTAACATGCTTCTATGGAATGGCGGTTGTCATGTACACGAGCGTTTCTCGGTAGCAGAAATTGCCAAACTGAAAGCCGATCATCCCAAAGCCCTGGTATTAGCACACCCCGAATGTAAGGGTCCTGTGCTTGCTGTAGCCGATGTAGTGGGTTCTACGGCAGTTCTTTTGAAGTATGCGGTAGAACACCCAGAGCAAGAATACATCGTGGCTACAGAGTCTGGAATACTGCATGAGATGCAGCGCCAGTGTCCCACCACCATGTTCTATCCCGTACCTCCAGAGGTTAGTGAAGGCGGATTGGGTTGTTCGTGCAATGAGTGTGACTATATGAAGAAGAACACTTTAGAGAAGATCTATCATACCCTTCGTCACGAATGGCCTACCGTAGAGGTGGATGAAGCCACAGCTCGCGATGCCGTGAAGCCTATTGAGCGTATGTTAGCATTGAGTTAATGCGTGGAAATAATGGTGATAGGCGGTGCTAAAGCCATAGTTCTTCGCCATTTTCTATGTGTGATAAAAAAAGAAAATAACAATTTCTTTTGTATTCTGCTTAGTTATTCGTACCTTTGCAGGCGAATTCCAAATTCCACTGCCGCGATGGTGGAATGGTAGACACGAGGGACTTAAAATCCCTTGGCCAGTAATGGCTGTGCGGGTTCGAGTCCCGCTCGCGGCACGTTTGGATAAGACAAGCCCCGTCGATGTTTCAGTTTTGAAACAACGGCGGGGCTTGCTTTTGTAGGATGGGAAGTAGGGATTTCCCGCATGAGAATATTTTGGAACGTTGGTCTTGCTATTGCTATAGATATAAAAAATGAGGGCCCGATACTTCACAGCATCGAACCCTGCGCAAACTTCAAACAACCAAAAAAAGAAATAGATTTGTTGTTATTGATGTCTATTCATCAGTCTTATATTAGCGGATGAACAATAGTTCACGATATTTAGGCAATGGCCAGCAGGTATCATCAACAATCAGTTCGAGTTTATCAATCTGATATCTGATGGTGTCCATCTTTGGTTCTATCGTGTCATGATATGCAATAGCCTTTTCATGTTCATCGGCAATTTTGTTTGCAACCTTTCTTGCGTTGACAAGTTCTTCTACGCCTTTCTCGATAGTTGATGTGCGTTCAGCAATTTCCTCTATGATTTTAATGTTGCGTGCTGATAGTTTATCAGCTTTGTCAACAGGGAAAATGGCGCGCATATTCTGTACATTATCGAGCAATTTACTCTGGTACTGAGTAGCTACAGGTATGATATGGTTCATAGAAAGATCGCCCAGAACACGTGCTTCAATCTGTATTTTCTTGGTGTATGTTTCCCATTTCACCTCATTTCTGGCTTCCAGTTCCTTCTTACTCATCACGCCGAGTTTCTCAAACATCTCTATACTTGCCTTGTCGAGATAGCGCTCAAAGATCTTCGGGCATGATTTTTCCACGTCAAGACCACGTTTGGTAGCCTCTTCAATCCATTCGTCACTATATCCATTGCCATCGAATCGGATAGGTTTGCAGGTTTTAATATCCTCACGCAATACTTCCACAATAGCGCTGGTCTTATCTTCACCTTTTTCAATGAGAGCGTCAACGCGCTTCTTGAAATTAACCAAAGCTTCAGCAACTGCCGCATTCAGTGCAATCATGGCTGATGCACAGTTGGCTTCAGAACCAACAGCACGGAATTCAAATCTGTTACCTGTGAATGCAAAAGGCGATGTACGGTTGCGGTCTGTGTTATCGATAAGCAGTTCAGGAATTTCCGGAATATCGAGTTTCATACCCTGTTTTCCAGCCATAGTAAATAGATCGTCCTTGTCTGCGAGTTCGATATGGTCGAGCAGTTCGGTCAACTGTTTGCCCAAGAATGATGAAATGATGGCAGGGGGCGCCTCGTTTGCACCCAGACGGTGTGCATTAGTAGCACTCATGATAGAAGCTTTGATCAGTCCGTTGTGCTTATAAACACCCATCAGTGTCTCTACGATGAAGGTCACGAAGCGCAGATTAGCCTCCGCAGTCTTACCAGGAGCATGCAACAATACGCCATTGTCGGTAGATAAGCTCCAGTTGTTGTGTTTACCAGAACCGTTGATGCCATCGAAAGGTTTCTCGTGCAGCAGAGCGCGGAATCCATGTTTGCGAGCTACGCGCTTCATCAACGACATGAGCAACATATTGTGATCGACAGCGAGATTAGTCTCTTCGAATATAGGAGCTACTTCAAACTGGTTAGGTGCTACTTCGTTATGTCTTGTCTTGCATGGAATTCCCAGTTCAAGAGCCTGCATTTCCAAGTCGCGCATAAATGCTGCAACACGCTCAGGAATAGATCCGAAGTAGTGATCATCCATTTGCTGGTTCTTTGCAGAATCGTGTCCCATCAGTGTACGTCCAGTGAGCAAGAGGTCTGGTCGAGCCGAATAGAGTCCCTCATCAACGAGGAAATACTCCTGTTCCCATCCCAAGTTAGATGTGACCTTCTTGACTGTTGGGTCAAAATAATGGCACACATCAGTAGCAGCCACGTTTACTGCATGCAATGCGCGTAGCAGTGGAGCCTTATAGTCGAGTGCTTCACCAGTGTAAGAGATGAAGATGGTCGGGATACACAACGTATCATCGATGATAAACACAGGGCTTGTAGGATCCCATGCAGAGTATCCTCTTGCTTCGAAAGTAGCACGTATGCCACCTGAAGGGAATGATGATGCATCAGGTTCCTGCTGCACAAGGAGTTTTCCGGAAAACTCTTCTACCATTCCACCTTTACCGTCATGCTCTATAAACGAGTCATGTTTCTCTGCTGTGCCCTCTGTCAAAGGCTGGAACCAGTGTGTGTAATGAGTTACGCCATTCTCTTTAGCCCACTGTATCATACCTGCAGCCACAGCGTCAGCTACTTTTCTATCGAGTCTAGCACCGTTGTCTATGACATCAATCATTTTTTCATAGACATCTTTCGGCAGGTACTTATACATTTTCTCGCGGTTGAATACCTTTTTACCGAAATACTCATACGGTCTTTCCGATGGAGCTTTAACGTCGAGTGGCTTTTTCTGAAAAGCCTCTTCCACGACCTGAAATCTTAAATTTGCCATAATCACTGTGTTTTTATTTTGTGTTTGTGTTTTTGTTATTTTGTGTCTGTGTTGTCTGTTATATTGTTGTTACTTCAACCAGTTTTCTATACGTAGCAGTGCTTCGTCGGTTTTCTCTTGTTGTCCGAAGGCAGTCAGACGAATATATCCCTCGCCACTTGGACCGAATCCCACACCTGGTGTACATACCACATGAGCATCGTATAGCATCTGTTCGAAGAATCTCCAGCTCCCTTCTCCATTTGGTGTTTTCACCCAGAGGTATGGTGCGTTTTCACCTCCATATACTTCCAGTCCGAGTTTAGTGAGTGTCTCCTTCATTTTATGTGCATTGCGCATATAGTAGCTGATGGTTTCTTTCACCTGTTCCTTACCTTCTTGTGTATAGATAGCCTGTGCAGCTCTTTGGCTCAGATAACTTGTTCCGTTGAATTTTGTGCATTGTCTTCTGTACCAAAGGTGGTTCAGTGGAATGCGTTCACCCGTCAGTGTTGACGCTGTAATATCTTTCGGCACCACGGTATAACCACATCTTACACCGGTAAATCCAGCTGTTTTCGAATAGCTATGAAATTCTATAGCACATTTTCTTGCACCTCTTATCTCGTAAATAGAGTGTGGTATAGAGTCATCTTGAATATATGCTTCATACGCCGCATCGTAGAATATGATCGCATCGTTTTTTAATGCGTAGTTTACCCACTTTTTCAATTCCTCCTTAGGAAGTACCGTACCCGTTGGGTTGTTAGGATAGCAGAGGTAAATGATATCTACTCTTTTGTTAGGAATCTGTGGTATAAATCCGTTTTCAGCCGTGCATGGCATGTATAAAACATTTGACCATCGTCCGTTTTCCACTACCCCAGCTCTTCCGATCATTACGTTGGAGTCGATATATACAGGATAGATAGGATCTGTCACACCGATGCTGTTGTCCCATCTCACCAGTTCCTGTATGTTTCCTGTATCGCTTTTAGCACCGTCGTTGATGAATATCTCGTTGATATCGAGATGTATTCCGCGAGGCAGAAAATCGTTTTTCAGGATGGCTTCACGCAGGAAGTCGTAGCCTTGTTCCGGTCCGTAGCCTCTAAACGTGGCTTGTGTAGCCATTTCATCAGCTGCGTGGTGTATGGCTTCCACTACTGCTGGACACAGTGGTTGAGTAACATCACCGATGCCGAGCGATATGATGTCGGACTTTGGGTGCATCGTCTTGAAGGCATTCACCTTTTTGGCGATGTCAGCGAACAAGTAATTGTTCGGCAATTTGAGAAAGTGTTCGTTTACTAATGCCATATCTTTGGTTGTTTTAAAAGTTGTCGTTTGTATTCAATTGGTGGGCGGTTCTCCGTCTGGAAGTTCTATTTCTCCTTCGAAAACAAATTCCGCCGGCCCTGTCATATATATATGGTTGTTGGTTTCGTCCCATTTGATAGTGACGTTGCCGCCGTCCATTTCAATGACCGACTCTCTTCCTTTTCTTCCAGTGAGTGCTGCTGCAACCGCTGTAGCACATGCCCCTGTTCCGCACGCCATGGTAATTCCGCTTCCGCGTTCCCATACTCTCATTCTGATATGTCCGTTATCCATGACTTGTGCAAATTCTATATTGCATCTTTCAGGAAAAGCCTCATGGTGTTCCAGTATATTTCCTATTCGTGCAATGTCTATTTGATTCAGTTTTTCTGTGAAGATGACGAAGTGTGGATTGCCCATTGACACGAATGTTCCGGGCCAATCCTCTCCGTCTGCTGTTAAGGTGATTAGTTGTTCCGACCGATTGTCTGAACCTATAAACTGCCTTGTGTTGTACAGTTTAGGTTCTGACATATCCACTGTGACACTGCACACTCTCTCATGGGCAACGTTCAGATGTAATGTCTTAATGCCCGATTTTGTCAACAGTCGGATATCGGTCTTATGGGTTATCCCTTTTTCGTAGAGGTATTTACCAATACATCTTGATGCGTTTCCACACATCATCGCCTCGCTTCCATCAGCGTTGAATATTCTCATGGAATAGTCGGCTTCAGGCATATCCACCTCACCGATGAGCACCAGTCCATCGCTTCCGATGCCTGTATGAGGCTTGCTCCATACTCTGGCAGCCTCTTCAGGGTTGGCTATATTATATAATAAGGTATTGACGTAAATATAGTCATTACCAGCCCCCTGCATCTTTGTGAAATGAACTTTAGCTTTCATCATGCTAATCTTTTTGCCTTTTTTAATTGCTTAATGTCTTATTTCTGGTGCAAAGATACGTCGATTTGATAGTATTTGCAAGTTTATTGCAAGTTTATTTGATAACTTTTTGTGTTATTTTGTTAATTTGAAAGCAAATAGGCTATATTGCTTTCAAATTGTAAGTAACTACAATAAAAACTATAATAAATGCAAACAAAACTAATATTTTATTTTCTTATTGATATAAATATCATTGTTTTACTTACTTTTTGCACTAATTTTGCATCCGAAACAATACAGTTTATTATCAATACGACATATTAATATAATTAGTAACATTAAAGGTTAAAGTTATGAAAAAGATTGAAGCAATCATCCGCAAAACAAAATTTGAGGAGGTGAAGAGTGCTTTGCTCTCTTCCGACATCGACTGGTTTGAGTACCACGACGTACACGGAATAGGTCAGAGCAGGCAGGAGCGCATTTATCGTGGTGTTCAGTATAACACCGATGTGATAGAGCGTGTAGCGCTAACCATCGTGTGTCGTGAAATGTTTGTCGAACCAACCATCAAAGTCATATTAAATGTAGCCCATACCGGAGAGATTGGTGATGGTCGTATTTTCCTCAGTGAGGTTATCGACACCTATTCTATCCGTACAGGTGAGAACGGCGACACGGTTTTGCGCGATAAGAAATAGTCTGGTTGCGTAATATTGAAACACAACAAGAGAAACGGATAACACAATAACACAAACACAAAATTTAGAAGATTATGAATGAAGTAGGAATTTCTCTCGATACCGTATGGATGTTGTTAGCTGCCATGCTCGTATTTTGGATGCAGCCCGGTTTTGCGCTGTGTGAAGCAGGTTTCACCCGCAGTAAGAACACTGCCAATATTCTGTTTAAGAACTTTGTCGATTTCATGCTTGGTTCGGTATTGTTCTTTTTCGTAGGTTTTGGCTTTATGTTTGGCTCCGATGGCGCTGGTTTCATCGGTGCTCCCAACTGGGGCGACCTTTCTTTTTATAAGAGTGATCTGCCTGTAGAGGGTTTCTTGATGTTTGAAACAGTCTTTTGTGCCACTTCCGCCACTATTGTCAGCGGTGCCATGGCCGAGCGCACAAAGTTCTCTATGTATATAGTCTATAGCTTTTTCATCTCTCTGATTATTTATCCTGTGGAAGGCCATTGGACTTGGGGAGGTGGATGGTTGTGCAACGACGCAGCCGAAAGCTTTATGATGACCACTTTCGGACATGTGTTCCATGATTTTGCAGGTTCAGCCATTGTTCATAGTGTAGGTGGTGTGCTGGCATTGATTGGTGCTATTGCCCTCGGTCCCCGTCGCGGCAAGTATGATGCAAACGGCAAGAGCCGTGCCATTCCTGGTCATTCACTCATCTTGGCAGCCCTCGGTGTATTCATCTTGTGGATGGGTTGGTTTGGTTTCAACCCTGGTTCTCAGTTGGCAGCAACGGGTGAAGTAAACCGCATCGCTATCTCTCACGTCTTCCTGACTACCAATCTTGCAGCCGCCTGCGGTGGTATCGCCACGATGTTTGTTACTTGGATGAAGTATGGCAAACCTTCATTCTCACTGACCCTCAACGGTGTATTGGCAGGATTGGTAGGTATTACTGCTGGTTGCGATGCTGTTGATGCTTGGGGTGCCATTATCATCGGTTTGGTTTGTGGCATAGTTCTTGTATATGCTATTGAGTTCATCGACCGGAAACTTCACATTGACGACCCTGTAGGTGCTTCTTCTGTACACGGTGTATGTGGTATATTGGGAACATTGATGACTGGTCTGTTCTCTGTCAGCGAAGGACTTTTCTACGGTCATGGCTGGGGATTCCTCGGTGCCGAAGCCTTCGGTATACTGATAATCGACCTTTGGGCAGCAGTCACTGGTGTCATTCTGTTCTACTCTATTAAGAAGATTCACGGTCTGCGCGTCAGTGCCCGTATTGAAGATGAAGGTCTTGACATCTACGAACACGGTGAGACTTGCTACAACTGATCCTCTCTCTTGAGAGATCACAACAATAGTATTAATCAATAAAAAACATGAAGACGATGAAAAAGAATGTATTGCTTATATCGGTAGGACTGCTTTTTGCAGTCGCTACCGCCCATGCACAGGACAAAGTAGAAACCACTTTATCTGCCGATGTAGTAAACCATTATATCTGGCGTGGTACTGATTGCGGCAATGTAAGTATTCAGCCCACCTTGGGTGTTGCCTATAAAGGCCTGAGTCTTTCGGCTTGGGGAAGTGTCGGACTCGATAAAGACGACAACAAAGAACTCGACCTTACTGCCAGTTACAGTGTAGGTGGATTCTCTATCGGTGTCACCGATTATTGGTTTAATACCCCCGAAAAGCGTTATTTCTACTATAACGCCCATGGCACCAGCCATATCTTTGAAGGATATGTGAGCTACGATTTCGGTCCTGTTTCAGCAGCTTGGTACACCAATTTTGCAGGCAACGACGGTGTCAACAAAGACGGTGACCGTGCCTATTCATCTTATTTCGAAGTCAACGCCCCGTTTAAGTTGGGCGGTGTAGATTGGACAGCCACAGCCGGTGCGGTGCCTTTTGCCACCACCACTTACAACACTTCAGGTTTTGCGGTTACCAATCTTGCCCTCAAAGCCTCTAAAGACATTCAGATCACCGACCACTTCACCCTGCCTATCTTCGGTCAGGTGGTGGCCAATCCCAGTGATCAGAAAGCCTATTTCGTGTTTGGATTCACCCTGCAGCCCTAAGTGGCTGCAGGCTAATCCAGCCACTCCCCTATCCTAACCTCAACGCAAACATAAAAACAACAATATCATCATGTGTGGAATAGTAGCCATCTTCCATGTGGAAGAACAAACGCAAGCCCTTCGCGACAAGGCCTTGCGCATGAGTCAGAAAATACGTCATCGTGGTCCAGACTGGAGCGGTATCTATTGTGGAGGCCATGCCATTCTCGCCCACGAACGTTTGTCTATCGTCGATCCTGAGTCAGGTCAGCAACCTCTTTATAGTCCCGATCGCTGCCAAGTGCTTGCCGTCAATGGCGAGATCTATAATCATAAGGACCTTCGCGAGCGCTATAAGGATCAATATCAATTTCAAACCGGTTCCGATTGCGAGGTTATTTTAGCCTTATATCGTGACCGTGGCATCGATTTCCTTGAAGAATTGAATGGCATATTCGCTTTCGCACTCTACGACGAAACGCGCGATGAGTTTCTCATCGCCCGCGATCCGATAGGTGTCATCCCTCTTTATATCGGCTATGATGCCGATGGCAAGGTCTATGTAGCCTCTGAATTGAAGGCGCTTGAAGGTCAGTGCGACCACTACGAACCATTTCTGCCAGGCCATTACTACTGGAGTGGCGAGGGAAAGATGCATCGGTATTACCATCGTGATTGGATGGATTACGACCAAGTGAAGGACAATAAGGCCAGTGTGACTGCTATCCATGACGGTCTTGAAGCCGCTGTACGCCGCCAACTGATGAGCGATGTACCCTACGGCGTGTTGCTCAGCGGTGGTCTTGATAGCAGTATCATCTCAGCCGTAGCCGAGAAATATGCCGATATGCGTATTGAAGACGACAGTAAGACCAAAGCCTATTGGCCCCGTCTTCATAGTTTTGCCGTTGGATTGAAGGGAGCGCCCGACCTTGCCAAAGCCCGTTTGGTGGCCGACCACATAGGCACTGTCCACCATGAAATCAACTATACCATTCAAGAAGGCCTTGATGCCATCCGCGATGTCATCTATTTCATTGAGACGTATGATGTCACTACCGTACGTGCTTCTACTCCGATGTATCTCCTTGCCCGTGTCATCAAGTCGATGGGCATTAAGATGGTACTCTCTGGCGAAGGAGCCGATGAGATATTCGGCGGTTATCTCTATTTCCACAAAGCGCCCGATGCGCGTGCTTTCCATGAAGAAACGGTGCGCAAGCTCTCTAAGCTTTATCTCTACGACTGCCTCCGTGCCAACAAGAGTCTTGCTGCATGGGGTGTGGAAGGTCGTGTACCATTCCTCGACAAAGAGTTTCTCGACATCGCTATGCGCACCAATCCTGAGGCAAAACTCTGTCCCGGCATGATGATGGAGAAGAAGATTTTGCGTCAAGCCTTTGCAGATATGTTGCCCGATGAAGTGGCATGGCGCCAGAAGGAGCAGTTCTCCGATGGTGTGGGCTACTCGTGGATCGACACGCTGAAAGCCGTTACCGCAGCCGCTGTGACCGACGAACAGATGGCACATGCCGCCGAGCGCTTCCCCATCAATACGCCACAGAATAAGGAAGAGTACTACTATCGCAGCATTTTTGCTGAGCATTTCCCTTCCGATAGTGCAGCTCGCAGTGTTCCAAGTGTGCCAAGCGTGGCATGCAGCACTGCCGAAGCATTGGCATGGGACCGTTCGTTCCAACATCTGAACGACCCCAGTGGTCGTGCTGTGAAGGGTGTTCACGAGCAGGCATATTAAGTCTGTGTTTTCTCCAGCCGATGTTTTTATGCTGGCAACAATGTCAGGTAGTAGTACTTTCTACAGTTTTTCAACTCCAAACAGTTGATATCCCCTACTCTTTTCAGTCTCCGACAAACAGCGTGTCGGAGACTGTTTTTCTTTCATTCCGCATCACTTCTCAGCCGTAGCTGACAGTTGTTTCAGTAGACAGTGGGTTGCGTATCGTCCTGATACCCTGTTTTTCAGTGGTTTTTTGATATGGTGTAACCTATTGGTATATAGAAGATTAAATACCTATAAGCGTCATGTAGTTCAGCAAACTCAATGAATTTGCTGACCAATTTCAATGAATTTGCTGAGGAAATTCAATGAATTTGCTGACCAAACTCATTGAAATTGCATAGTCATCAACGTCACTCAGCATCATTGAGAACGTCATTCAGCATCATTGAGAACGTCATTCAACGTCATCGAGAACGTCATTCAGCATGGCTGCAAACGTCATGTAGTTGAGCAAAACAAATTGATTTGCCGAGGAAAACAAATTGATTTGCTGAGGAAAACAAATTGATTTGCTGAGGAAAACAAATTGATTTGCTGAGGAAAACAAATTGATTTGCTGAGGAAAGTATGTTGAAAAGTGTTGAAACGTACATTATATCAGTACGTTATGCTTATTGTGTAGCAGTGGCAACAAAGGTCTTTTGTCCTACTGTGGTTTATTGTCATTTGCCAAAGAACGGCACTTCGTCCTGCCAATACAAGTGGGTATAGCTCGCCACCACATTGCCTTCGATGATAAACGGCGAAGGCGTTTGCTCATTGCGAGCGTTGAACACATCGGCGCCGGAGTGGGGCAGTGGCGGCAAAAACTGGGAGTAATGAAACTCATGACCGCGATATTCCTTCTCTCCAACTGTCACGCGGCGATAGCCTAAAGATAGTTTTCGGTCGCTCTTTCGGCTGCCAATAGAGTAGGGCAGTACGCCACACATCTCATAAGTACCTTCGTCGCTGACGATATCCTTGCAGAGATACATCATGCCGCCACACTCCGCCAGTATCTTTCCGCCACTGATGGCATAGCGGCGTATGCTCGCTCTGGTTTGTTGGGCGCGTTGCAATGCCTCTAAATGCTGTTCGGGATAGCCTCCCGGCAGATAGAGTAGGGTGGTGTCCGCCGGTATCGGCTGATTGTCTTCAGGATTGAAAAAGGTAACCCTGCCCAAGCGTTGCAGTAAATCGATATGGTGCTGATAGACAAACGAAAACGAATCGTCGTTGCGAGCCACTACGATGTGGCAGTCTGATAGTGGTCTATCGGTGTGATGGTCGATAGTTTCCTGCGGTCTCTCGCCACTTGTCAGCAGCAACAACCGGTCTATATCCACATGCTGTTCCACAAGGTCTGCCATCTCGTCCATATCCGTGGTACGACTAAAGTCCAGTCCCAAATAGCGCGACGAAGCCTCCGCTTGTCGCTGTCGCGGTACACATCCCAGACACACCAACCCTGCATCGGCTGCCGCCTCACGCAGCATGAGGTCGTGGCGTGGACTTCCCACCTTATTGAATATAACACCCTTGACATGGACATCGGCATCGTAACGCGCCAAACCCTGTAGCAGTGGTGCCACCGAATAGCCCGTATGGCTGGCATCCACCACCAGTATTACCGGCAAATGGAGTGTGGCTGCCACGTGTGCCGCACTGCCTTGCTGGCGCTGAAAGCCGTCGAAAAGTCCCATCATGCCCTCCACCACACATATATCGGCATCGCGCGATGCCTCAGAGTAGATAGCCTTCACGTGCGAATCTGTCGCCATGAAGAGGTCGAGGTTGTATGACGATCGGTGGCACGCCATACCGTGATATTTTGTATCGATATAGTCGGGACCGCACTTAAACGGTTGCACCACCCTGCCGCGACGCACCAGCGCCGCCATCATACCAATGGAAATGGTGGTCTTGCCCGACCCAGATGCCGGTGCCGCTATTAGAAATTGGGCGAAAGTATGCTTCATGGGTGCGAAATTACAAAAAAGGAGAATAATAATCCGATTTTTCTATGATTTTTTTGCCATATAACATAAAATGACTACATTTGCACCCGGAAAGAAAAGGCAATCAACGGCAGATGCCGTATGATGCAAGGGAATCCGGTGAAAGACCGGAGCTGTACCTGCAGCTGTAATCCCCCTTTGAAGCAAGTTTGTCAGTATAACGCCACTGAGGCAACTCGGGAAGGTATGACAGACTGGGGAGAGCCAGAAGACCTGCCTTATATGTTCTATCTCGGGCAAACGCCCAGACAAGACATTGCGCCCTCAGGATTAAGGGTTGACAATTTCCTATTTTATTTTAGAATGAATTATAAGGGTATTATGACTTGCAGAAACATTGCGGGTCTGCTACTTGCTATAGTAGTGTGTCCGCCGGTTTTAGCACAGAAAACCATTGAGAGCAAGGAGTCGCTGCAAGAGGTTGTGGTGACAGGAACTGGTACGCGCCACTTGTTGAAAGATGCTCCGGTACAGACCGAAGTCATCAAGGCTCACCCGATAAACCTAGGGGGGAATATTCTTTGATTCTACAGAAAATTTATATCTTTGCACCATGAACAATCAAGGACTATTAGCATTGGCACAGTTAATTCTGCCATCAGAGATACTTTCAAA
>NZ_NPJB01000080.1:0-49902 GCF_002251345.1 Prevotella sp. P4-119
ACGGTGACCGGTGCAGGTCGCTACCCTGCGGGTCAGTCGGTGGAGATTAGTGCCTCGCCTGCCGAAGGTTACCAGTTCAACCGATGGAGCGATGGCGACACCAATGCCTCACGCAGCATCACGCTCAGTTCAAACACCGCCCTCACTGCCTACTTCAAGTCGGATAGCGACGCTGGTGATCAGGAACCCGGTGGTGGTGGACTGGAAGGCTGAACCACAGAGTCCTGCGGAACGTCCGCGGGACTCTTTAACCCCCACTTTTAGCGTATGAAACGAATACTCTCATTAGCCAGTTTCGTCTGTGCTATCCTCTTCGCTGTAGCTGGCATGATGATGCCTCCGCAAGGTGAGATTTCGGGATCCGTCCTCATCCTCGTTGCCCAGCTTTTGATACTGTGTGCCACCTTCCTCGGCATTAAAGACTATCACAACATCATCAACAGAAAACTATGACTCAAGATTCTAAAAACAAGTGGAGCGTCATCATCAACATTGCTTTGACCACCATCACCGCCGTGCTCTCGGCCCTTGGTTTCACCATCGGGTGACACTCCCTCTCGTAAACCCATGAACCGCCCCGTGTGGTTCGTGGGTGTTTTTTTTATCCACGGATCACACGGAGAACACGGAAAAAGATTCTCGTTAAAGATTATTCTAAAGATTTTTATTTAGATTTACACCATAGGTTATTTTTGTCGCGACTCGGCAAAGAATAAATTTTTGGATTTATTCTCTGTTCTCACTGCTCCAAAAATTCGAGCCGTAAGGCGATCCATAATAAATTCGTCCCCAAAAGCGAGGTATTCGAGCGCATTTTCAGTCGAGATTTTTGTTAAAGATTATATTTTTAGTTGCCTGTCGGCAAGAAATCTTTGGAGGAAATCTTTAATAAAAATATGGCCTATGGCCAGAAATCAATCATCGGAATTTAGACGGTCACACGAAAAGACACGGATTCTAGTTAAAGATTATTCTAAAGATTTTCGTTAAGATTTACACCATAGGTTATTTTTGTCGCGACTCGGCAAAGAATAAATTTTTGGATTTATTCTCTGCTCTCACTGCTCCAAAAATTCGAGCCTGTAAGGCGATCCATAATAAATTCGTCCCCAAAAGCGAGGTATTCGAGCGTATTTTCAGTCGAGATTTTTGTTAAAGATTTTGTTTTTAGTTGCCTCCCTGAATTACAGATTATTTCTTGCCGTAGGCAACATCTTAAACAGGATTTCCTCCAAAGATTTCTTGCGCTCGCGCAACCCAAAAAAAATCCACGGATCACACGGAGGACACGGAGAAAGATTTCCGTTAAAGATTTTGTTTGTGTTACAAGCGTTACAGTTGACAGTTGACAGTTTCCAAAAATGATTTTTTTGCGGTACAGATAACAAATAACAGATAACAGTTTTGGAAAATCATTTTTGCGTTACAGTTACAGTATTACAGTTTTTGGAAAGCAAAAACAGCCTTTGGTGTCATTGATATGCCCTTGACATCATTGCCATCAAAAGAGATTTCGCATGGATGATGCCAAAACATATCCCTGAACAAAAGAACCACCCAGAGTAATCTTGCAGAATGTGGGTAGAATCTAGTTAAATTAAAAAAATTACAACTTAAACAAATTACAATTATGAAGAAAACATTGATTTGGGGATTGCAGGAAAAGTAGCATTATGGTAGATAAAAAGCTATGCATGTGGCTTTAGAGTATTTAAAACTAAAGCCATATGCATTGCTTTCCTTTGACAATAGTCGTGTATCGGTACCTAAAACAATAATTTAAGACAGAATTTTCTTTTTGATCGCTTTTATGCGGTGTTCGATAATATTGTCCCACAGCTTAGAACCGCCCAGTTCTGATGCAGAAATATAATCTCCATACTTTTCGAGAAATTCCTCATTGTAGGTAATAGAATCGTCACCATATCGATCTATTATGTATGCCCAATTCCATCTGTCAGCATACTTGATTAAAAGTTCGTGGGTCATGTCGATACAAGACTTGTCTGATAGCACTTCCCAATCCCAACAATCCTTAAATGTCTCTATGTTGTCTTCTGTAAACAATAGTGTACTACTGTTTGATGTCAATTCGTGCCAGTCAAGTCTGTGCTTGAATTTTTCAAGTAGGCT
This sequence comes from Prevotella sp. P4-119, assembly GCF_002251345.1. Classification (NCBI taxonomy): domain Bacteria; kingdom Pseudomonadati; phylum Bacteroidota; class Bacteroidia; order Bacteroidales; family Prevotellaceae; genus Prevotella; species Prevotella sp. P4-119. The sequence goes on from NZ_NPJB01000080.1 coordinate 2,134, forward strand.
TTTGGTCCACACTACATCGTTGTTTCTTGAAATTTCTTTCCAGTCCACATAGTTCATATACTTCTCAAGCAACTGTTCTGTCCATGGAAAGTCTTTTGAGAGTTCTTTCCATGCAGCATCGTCCATCATACGAGAAACCAACTCTTTGTTTAACTTATCATTTGCCATATCTTTGAAAATTTAATTACGCTATTGGGTACAAAGGTATGGCTATGGTGCCCCATTATTTATGACAGGTTAGAACTAAATTAAAATTTCTTGAAAGTTTTATTGTTGATTCAATATGTTAATGGCTCTCATTGCACCGTGCCTGTCTTGCCATATTTTTCCTTCAAACTGTAATTGTCTTTGATGGTATTCTGTATTCAGAACACCATCAAAGTCAAGAAAAATTATTTTAGCAACTTTCTTTTCCATAAGTGATCTTAGGAATTTTATGTTTCTTCATTTCAGTGTTATTGTCCACCATATTATATAAACACATGGCTGCATAGTAGGCATTTGGATGTTGTGGAAGCATCATGAATGGCAGGCGATTATCCCATGCTTTTACTGGTGTTCCAAGAATCATGCTCCAAGGGCGTTCATACAAATAGAACTCTTCTTCGGGAGCCTGACTTTCTACTATTTGCCCCGTCCTTTTGGTTTTAAACTTATGTGCAATAACTACCCATGTTCCTGACGCCCACATAAAACCATTTTTGTATGGGCACGGAGTGACGTGACGATATGCTTTAAGCAAGGCATAGACTTTGTGCAATACCGTGAAGTTATTATTTACCTTTGAATCTTCGTTTTTCTGTTGCAAGCATGCCAAGACATCTTCCCAAGTGCTGTTCTTTATATAAAACAGCAACGTAGGCAAAAGCGGCTCTGTCAATTGGTTAACAAAGCCCTCACTCAATAATCGACCTGCATTCAAACGAACGATTTCATGAAATCTCCTTTTTGCTTTAGTTCCCAGCCTTGTTTTTCTTATGCACATTAAACTGAATGGAGGATGCTTCACTGCTTCTATCTTTTGCAACGGATTGTTAGAACAATCAACGATTGTAAGCAACGGATTCTTTCTGAGGTTGATTCTTTGAAGCCTATTTCCATGTACATCAAGCACAGAGAGATATTCTGTCTTGCTTAAAGACATTTGTTTCAACATTTGATTTGGACACAATAGATGCGTCAATCCCTTACAGCCGGAAACATCTATTGAGCATATTGCCTTGTGAGAAACAATATGGAATCCCGTCAATACGTTCTCCTCGTCTGTTTTTATTGTAATACAGTAATAGCCTGGCGATTGATATGAATGTCTTACCTGTCCCCAGTCATCCACTTTCCATTTTACTGATTCAGTTTCACCATCACCCCATTCAATTGTGACTATTGCATTCATCATGACCTTCAACTGAAGAACCATGTCGTTACATTTTTGGCAAGTCGCAAGTGTCAGACAGTCAACTATAGGGTTGAGCTTCTTCTTCATCTGTCTAAAAGCAATCTCCAATCGAAGTGGAAACAAGTCTTTCGGCTTATCTCTCCTGTAGAAGCTGTACTTGCCATACTCGCGGCTATCAATATTTTTCCTATAGTACCACATCGCTTCTATATAGTTATGCCTTTTCTCTGCCATTCTTCCCAACTGGTATTGGGCTCTGTTTCCCCAGCAGTAACCATTTTCAAGCTCTTTGTAGGATTGAGCCCCTTTGTCGAGATTTTGCTCTACACCTAATCCATAGGTATATAGATGAGCGAGTTTGTTAGTGATTTCTTGCTTAATCGCCCAATCATACCATTCGGTTGTCTGCATTTTCTCATGCAAAGCTTTAAATAAAAGAAACGCCTTGGAAAATTGACATTTATCGAAGTAGTAAAGTGACACACGCTCCATGGAAAGAATGTCGCCTTTGGCCGCAAGATGCTCCAACACTTCCAAAGCCAAGCTGTTATCTTCCTGAAGATGGTAGAACAGAGGAAAATGGAAATTGCGCCAGTAGAAAGCGTCGTTGCGAACAAATGGAGAAAGCGGATTGTAGGGTTCGGTTTGTGCAGGATGATTCATCAAGTGTTCAAACCAAGGATGGCGCATCATGTCGGCAAACGTAGGATGCTTGCCAAAGATGTTTTCGCAGACTGTCCTTGAACATTCTGTGCATCCCTTTCCCATGACAAAATCCAAAAGCATATACTGAACGAGGTAGTTTTTTTGCTTTTCTGCTATAGACCGAAGGTCGGACAGAATAGCCTTGGCTTCATTCTGTTCTTCTGCAAAGTTCAATCTACGCATAGTATGATGGAGTTCATCTTCGAAGATTTCATCATCCGTACTATCCGCATTTCTATTCCGCATATGGTGCAATATGCCATTAAATGTCGCAATCCCCATAAGTTTACTTATTTATCTTTTAGAAAAATATCAGGGATATGCTCCTTAATGTCATCTAAAATTGCATGATAATTCTTCCATTTCTCTGCATCTGTGATACCCTTATATCCATCCTTGGTCGCTGTAGGATGGTAAGTCTTGTAAGCAAGGCTGATGCCTTCAATATCAAGTTTTGCTACTGCGTCAACATCATTCCCAGCCAAAGGCATTGGCGAACCCTTTACGTTGAAGTTCTCTTTGATGTAGCTGTAATAGGTGTTTTGGCCAGGACCAGTCAAGAAAACGAGAACATCGGGCTTCAAGATCTCTATCTCTTGTGGGATGACATGAAAGTATTTCTCCTCTAACTCATGTATTTCTTTACAAACTCCATTGCGTCCACCTACAGACAACTTTGAAATGTTGTTCCAAAGGTATGCTACTTTCTTGTCGGAATACTGTTCGCCGAAAACGAAGTCTTTGATACCCGACATGATACCATTGAATCCCATGCTGAAGAACTTATTCTTAGCCAAGTGATTGTCAGAATCAGTAAGGAAATATTGCCCTTTATAATTGTCAGAATAGAAACGTTGGTATAGTTCTACGAAATCGTCCGACTGTATTTGAGTTCCATCATCCGATACAGGTATGGGCCAATTGAGGGCTTCTTGTCCGAATACCATAACTTTCAAGTCGGCATCAGTCCACCAACTCTCGTCAACATAACCTCCTTGGTTGTTATGTTCCAATGCTACACCCAGCATAAAAGGTGCTTGTACCTTGATGCCTTTAGCATCCAACTGTTGTTTCAGTTCATTCCACTTTGGCTCATATAAGTTAGCCAGTTGTTTTGTTAAATTGTTCATAATTAATATGTTTTATAATTAAACTTTTGGTTCGTACAAGTATAGAACCTCTACAATATTGTCTGTAGAGTTTTGGACAGACCACTGCAAACCAATATCTTCACCCATTTCGTCTAAATTTTCATTAAACGTTTTCATGTAAGAATCTGCAAATTCACAATTCAGTTCGAAGCATAGACCATAATATATAGCTTTTGCGTTAGAATCAATTGTGACTTTCTTCCCGATTTCAGTAGAGACAGCTCTCACAAGTGGATATGTAACGCTGTATTCTCTGAATTCTTGTATGGAGAAAGTTATCCTACTTGGATTCACCAAGTGATGATGTATAAAATTAAGAAGTACTCCTACAGATTCCTTGTCTGTCATGATATAATTGTCCCATAGTTTCTGTAAATGCTTGTAATTGGCACATGGATGCAAATTTATCACAAAGCAAGTCTTGGGATGCTTCATTTTTGCAACTATTGCATTTATTTCATTGAGATAAACTTCTGCGTCATCAGTCAGAATTACAACCCAATCTGTTCTTGAATCCATGGTTTCTAATGGTATTGTTTTCCAGTTTTCTGAATTGACAGTATTAGCCTGGTCACCGAACTTGAAGATAACTTCTTCTTCGATGGCCAGGTTTTCCTGAACTAAATTGAAGAAGACATCTGATTCGAAAAAAGCGAACCTGAACTTATACACAAGTTCTTCTTCTGAAACACGTAGCTCCAGGGATTCGGAATCACCTCCCATTTTTCTGACAAGTTCTTTTACAGGCTTCAGGCTACCTTCCAATATAGTAAAATAAATATACCATTCTCCTTCTATACATGAGAAGTTGATATACGTGGTAATCCCATCGTAGCTAACTTGATATCCGTAATTGTCCACGTAGGGTATTCTGCCATCGAAGTTTGCTTTAATCTCCGAATTGATCTCATCGATGAATTTCTTTCGGCAAGAACGCTCGTATTCTTCCAAAATCTCATTTTTGGCATTACTGATATCTGATATGGCTTCTCTTAGCGTACAGCATAGGTCATCCAATGCAGAGCATTTAGCTCTGACAGACAGTCCTTCTAAGTTTTTGAGCTCTTTGTTAATATCAAATCTTTCCATAATCTATATTTTGTTAGTCGTTTTCATATAACTCCCACAAGTCACTTACCCAACCTTTCATGGTCTGTCGTAGGGATTGTGGTTCCAATACCTCTATCATATTTCCAAAATGTAACAGTTCCATGATGAAATCATAGGTAGGACGCAATGTCAGTTCGAAGTCTGCGTAGTCCTTACAGGTGAATATCTCTTTCTGGGTAGGATGCAATGGCAGAGAACGAAGATAATGCTGATGTTGCTTGTTGGCCCGAACCACAATGCGTTGCAATGGGATGGTCTCGTCTGTTACTATTCCATAGAATGAGGAAAAATAGGTGTTTGCATCAAAATTCTTGGGCATCGTGAAATGCTCTTTGGTTTCCTCAAAATTTTCCAAACGGTCAAGCCCATAGATACGCAGATTGTTATCAACGAGATTCTTCGCCAATAAATACCATCTTTTTTGGAACATCTTTAGGCTGTAAGGTTCTACAGAAAACGTATGAGAGGAGCCATGTATAAAACTCTTGTATGTCAGCGTCACCACATGGTTGTTCTTCATCGCCTCTATGATGTCTGTCAAGTAGTTACGGTTGGATGGTATTTCTTCAACAAGAATTCTGTCTTTCAACTGAGTGCTTTGCGACAGGGTATTTGCTGTAGAATATGTATCAAGTAGCCAACGGATGAGCCCACCTTTACTCAAACATTCTGGATTGGAGATGTAATACCGGTAACCGCCTTTTAACCGGCATTCAATGTTCACGCCGAGTATCATCAGAATGTTTCCTTTCCATCGGTCGAAGGTTTGCCGTGGCAAAGGCTCTCCATTGCTGATGTTCTCGTCATGTATCCATTTGTCGTTGAGTTCTTTCAGCGACAATCCACGTTCTCCTTTGTTATAGATAGTATTTACTATCCAAAAATATTTCTCTAATACTGTCATACTTTGAGTCTTTTGTTTGAAAAACGTACAATACTCTTCAATATTGTTTGAAGTCATTTTTTTTATTCGTAATAAGCCACATCTATTCTTATTTCTTTACCAAGAGTATTGTCAAGTCTGTGACAAAATATTTTAGGAAGCAGATCCACAGAAAAATCTCCTGGCGCATAATCGTATGTATAATGCCTTATGAGGAAAGGTGCAATTTCGTCGAACGAAAGCGAGTCGAGTAATTCTTTTAATGTCATAATACAATTATTTTTTATTTCGGCTGCAAAATTACGGCTAAGGTGTCTCAAATCACGTGACACGTTTAATAAATGAGTGATTTCAAAGCAGATTTTCCTAATTAGAACAAGAATCTTGGAGAGTAACCCCAAAAAATGTCACAGGGACGGGTCATGGACATCATGACTTTCAATTCTTACAGCTTACAGTATTACAGTTTTCGGAAAGGAAAAATAGGTTTCGGATTCTTGAAACACGAGGACTGTTCCTGTTTCTTGGTCAACGCTAATTTCAACTCCCAAGCGTTACAATATAACAATATAACAGTTTCCAAAAACGGATTTTTTTTTGCGTTACAGGCGTTACAGTTGACAGTTGACAGTTTCCAAAAACAATTTTTTTAAGATGCCACAGAGAAAGGTCAATGTCATAACGGAACGTCGGATATTTGGGGATGACAATGACCTACCCCATGACATACGAGACATGAAGAGTGGGGGTTCGGGGGATTCTCTGCTCCGTTATAGTAGCGACACTGGAAGTATGACCAGTGTCGCTTGTTTTTTTTTTATGTATATTATACCTTGTCTTTGTCTTCGTCAAAGTAACTGCCTACAGGCATTTCACGTTTGCAGTATAGACATTCATTATAACGCTCTCGGCTTCTGCGCTCCTTGGCGAACATTCTTTCTGTTGACTCGGCATCTTCGGTAAATGAAAGGTGGTTGTCAATGGCCATGGAACCAGCCATGCCTTCCACATCGAGGTCTTCTGTACCAATGAGCGTGAATGTCCAGCCTTGCTTCTTCAGCTTCTCAATGAGGTTCTTGACCATCTTGAGATTGTACTCCTCTGAACAGTTTTCCTCGCCGTCGGTGATGATGGTAACAAGAACATTATCATCGGCTTCTGTCTGTGCGTTGATCTTGGCAATTCCCTTGCCGATAGCATCGTAAAGTGGAGTGGCTGCACATGGCTTGTAGTCCTTCAGAGTCAATGGACATGCTTCTGCTGCATTGATATTGTCATAGTGGAGCTTGAAATGATCGCTGTCAAAGGTGATGAGGGTGATTCGCTGCTCCAGGTCTTTGTGGGCTTTCTGCATCTTCTGACAGGTGGTGATGGTCTCGTTGATACCTGCAAGTGCTTGTCTGCGGATGATATTCATACTGCCTGATTCATCGATGATAACAAGGTTATATACTCTCTTGGTGGTTTTGCTTTCTGTTGTCATAATTGTTGGAATTTAGATGATTAAACATTGATTTATAAGACGTCTTTATACATTAAGAAGAATATAGGGTAAAAAAATTAAGCAGAAAACTGTAAAAACTCGATTTTTTTGATTGAAAAAGATTATCTTTGCAGTTAACTACAAAAGTTCAATATGATGGAACATGCTGATAAATACATCATTGACGGATTCCGCTCGTTCGATCCTGCTATAACCAAAGAATACTTCTATGGTTACTGCCGTCGCGCATATAACATATATGATTATAAATACCAACTCCGCAACAAGACGGGACTGGACTTCTACTCACTGGCACATGAGTATTACATCCATCTGCTGAAATTCAAGTTCAAGCCTCTATTGGATAAGCCAAAGGAGATGAAACTTTCTACTTGGATGGCCAAAGGTTTTCACTTTGTAGTACTCGATGCGCTGAAAGCATACAACAAGGAATTTGAGCACAAGGCTGAGGAAGCTGCTGACGTGGTACTGGAATATGTTCGCTCTACCGATAAGGAAGAGGGAATGCTCTCTTATGTGGCAGAGGCTGTTGCAGCTCACTACCATGACCGTATCATGCATGAAATTGCATTCATGATCTTCCGTGCCGGTTTCAAGCAGAAAGAGGTGGCTGCGCAACTGGGAATGACTCCAGCAGCCGTTAATCAACGATACAAGAAAATGATGGAAGAGGTGGTGACTCCTTTCGTTATAGAAAACTATGGATCCGGACTTTACACAGGCACTGTGGAATTGTGTAAAAGAATGGACAAGGAGACTCCACGCGGCACATCTTGTTATGCTCGCATGTATGAGGAGATCGGACATTCTATTATGGCAAAAAATCAATCATATATGGACAACAAGCGTATTACTCCTTCTTTTATATCTTCCCTCAAATCAAACGAGATATTTGTTTTCGGTTCAAACCTTCAAGGTATTCACGCAGGTGGTGCAGCACGAATGGCTCACACGAACTTCGGTGCTGTCATGGGTAACGGTGTCGGTATTCAGGGACAGTCGTATGCCATTCCTACCATGCAAGGTGGCGTAGAGACTATCAAACCTTATGTGGATGAGTTTCTGGCATTCGCTTCTCAGCATCCTGAAATGCACTTCCTCGTGACTCCTATAGGTTGCGGCATTGCTGGCTTTGAACCAGAAGACATCGCTCCACTATTCATAGCAGCTAAGAATGTGGAGAATATATCTCTGCCAGAAGAGTTCTGGAGTATAATAAGCTAATTTATTGAAAACAAACATGAAACAAGGGGACTTGCCCCCGTGTTTTCACTTTTGTCCTTACAGGACGTAGTTGATAATATGCCATGATATCCTCAGGGCGTTGCCCTGGGCTAGGAAAACCATTGGGCTTTCAGCCCGTTATTGCTTGTTACGTGATTCCGTGTCGTGTGATCCGTGTGACATTAAAAATTTCTGTAGTTTCTATGTGATATAAAGAAAAAGGGAAGCGTCTTCACAGATTGCTTCCCCCGAGGAAAATGATAAATATAGATTAAAATTACTAGTTGCGTGATACAAAGGTACAATTTAATTTCAGAATAGCAACACTCTATCAACACCAAAATGCATTTTAAGCACGTTTTTTAACCATTTATGCATATTATAAGTGTGCTATTAACATTTATTAAGCGCCTCATAGATGCGTTGCACCGGTAATCCCATCACATTGAAGTAACTGCCATGAAGGGAAGTCACGCCAACATATCCGATCCACTCTTGAATGCCATAGGCGCCAGCCTTGTCGAAAGGACGATATGTGCGGATGTAATAATCAATCTCGTCGTCTGACAATGTCTTGAAAGTGACATCAGTAGTGACAGAAAACGATTCGCGATGATGACGGGTAACCAGACACACTCCGGTTGTCACTTGATGGGTTTTACCACTCAGCTTGTGCAACATGGTGCGGGCCTCTTCCTCATCGGCTGGTTTGCCGAGCACTTCCTGTCCTACAATAACCACGGTATCGGCTGTAATGACAAGTTCGTCATCATGCAGGGTCGGCAAATAGGCGTCTGCTTTCTTCTGCGAGATAAATCCTGCCACCTGATCTACGGGAAGCGATGGTGGATAACTCTCGTCGATGTCGGGTATTACCCTTACCTCAAAATCCACATCAATGCCTGCAAGTAATTCGCGACGACGCGGAGAATTGCTTGCAAGGATTATCTTGTATTTGCTGTTTAACATCATTTGTCGTAAAAATAAAGGTCCCTTAACTTCTCTCTTACTTCCCTAACTTCCCTTAACTTCCCCACATGCGCAACTGAGGGAATTGATTGAAGTTAAAGGAGTTATCACTCCCTACGGTCGTTCGGGAAGTTAAGAGACAATAGCCTTTTTGCCGTAAGACGTAGGACATTTGTCCCTTAACTTCTCTCTTACTTCCCTCTAACTTCTCTCTTACTTCCCTAACTTCTCTCTAACTTCCCTTAACTTCCCCACATGCGAAAGTTCAGTAAAGGGAATTACCACCCGAAGGCTTTTTCATCCTTCAGCCATTTGCCTTGTGCTTTCAATACTTGCTCCAATACGTCGCGACCGCAGCCGTAGCCTCCATCGTAGTCGCTGACATAAAGACTGGCTGCCTTGACTTCGGGACAGGCGTCGTGCGGACATACAGGACAGCCTGCCAAGCGTAGCACTTCGAGATCGGGTATGTCATCGCCCATGAACATGACCTCTTCGTCGGTCAGTCCGTATTTCTCCTTGAACTGCTGATAGACCTTGATCTTAACGGATGCTCCAAGATGGATGTCTGTCATTCCCAGGCCTTCGTAGCGTTTGCGTACTGACTCGATAAGACAACCTGAGATGATGGCCACACGGAGTCCCATCTTCACCGCCAGTTGAATGGCATAACCGTCTTTGATATTGACGGTACGCAAAGGGGTTCCGTCGGCACCAAGTGAGATGGTTTCGGCAGAGAGGACTCCGTCCAAATCGAAGATTACGGCTCGAATTTTTTGTAAATCGTAGTTTATCATTTTGTCAATGCTGTGCGTTGTATGTCTTTGGAAAACTCTTCATAGATAGTTGCCAACCACGGTGTAGAGGACAACAGATCGAGATGGTGGGTGACCACATTCATGTCGTTGCGAACGGCAGGACCTGTCTGTGCTTCAACAGGAGTGAGCTGATGGACTTTTCGTGCTGTCTCGTCGATCAACGGCAACATGACACGGAAGTCTATGCCGTGACGTTGCAACACCTCTGCCGACAACGCATAACAATGGTTGGCGAAATTGCAGGCAAAGACGGCTGCAACATGCAGGTATTGGCGGTCGGCGCTGGACAACGGATAGGCTTTTGCCTTAATGCTGTCTGCCAAGGCTAAAGCGGTCTGCAAGGTCTGATCGTCGCTTCCCTCTACAAACAAGGGAATGACTGAGAAATCGACCAACCGCTCCTTGGAAAACGACTGCATGGGATAGAACACTCCGTAATGGCGGGCATGTGCCAACACGTCAATAGACATGGATCCTGCGGTATGAAAGAAGATTTGTTCTTCCCTACCCTTCACCACTTGTCGGGCTATGTCTTCAAGGGCATTGTCGGAAACCGAAAGGATAAAGGCGTCTGCCCTAACAGGCAGTTTGTCTATCCTGTCGGTAGGACACGCACCAACACGCTGCGCCAGTTCCTGGGCAGACTGCATGGTACGACTATATACTGCCACGATGTCATGGCCCACTTGATGGAGGGCAACGGCAAGATTGGTGGCGAGGCGTCCTGCGCCAATCAATACGATCTGCATCAGAACTTGTTGAGGTGTACGTTCTCCCACTTCAGCCGGTCTTCATTCTGAGGCTTGCGTTCGTCTGCTTTATGCCCGACTGCCAAGATGCAGAGGCAATGAAGGTTTTCGGGAATGTCGAGCACACCCTGGATAACCGTATCGGCACTTGTACCGTCGGAAAGTCCTCTGCCTCTCATCTGCACCCAGCATGAGCCAAGTCCGAGGGCCTCTGCCTGATACTGCATGGAAATGGCAGCAATAGAACCGTCTTCCACCCAACAGTCGTTCTGCAGGGGATCACCCAGCACAACAATGGCTAATGCAGCACCCTTCAGAAACTGTCCGCCCAAATCTTTGGCGTCGGAAAGTTTCTCCAAGTCGGTCTTGTCGTCAACCACGACAAACTGCCAGGAGCGCTGCCCCTTGGAGGTGGGTGACATCAGTCCGGCACGCAATATTGTCTTTACATCGTCTCCGTCGATTTCCTGTTCGGTAAACTTACGGTGGGAACGACGCATCTGTACTAAATCCTTAAATTCCATATTCTGTGTTTATAACTTATTATGATGGGATTGTCAACAAGGTCCGTCCAGATCAGATGCTCAGTTCATCAAGCACCTTGATCAGTCCTTTGTTTAATGGTTTGTCGCTGCGGATGGCTTCGCTGAATGGCACAAAGACCACTTCGTTATTGCGCACGCCAATCATCACATTGCGCTGGCCCTGCATCAGTGCCTTGATGGCTCCTACGCCAGTACGGGAGGCCAGGATGCGGTCGTGGGCGGAGGGACTTCCACCTCGCTGCAAATGTCCCAGAATAGATACTCTCACGTCAAACTCAGGGAATTCCTTCTTCACACGGTCTGCATAGTAGAGCGCACCGCATTTGGGACTCTCGGAAACGATGACGATACATGATTTCTTAGACTTTCGGATGCCGCGCTCCATGAAACGTGCGAGCTGATCGACATCGGTAGATTCCTCAGGAATGATGGCTGCCTCTGCACCACAGGCGATGGCTGAGTTTTGAGCAAGGAAACCAGCGTCACGACCCATGACTTCGATGAAGAAGATGCGTTCGTGGGAGTTGGCAGTATCGCGAATGCGATCGACACACTCCATGATGGTATTCATCGTAGTATCGTAGCCGATGGTTGAGTCAGTACCGTAAAGGTCGTTGTCAATAGTGCCTGGAAGTCCCACTACGGGGAAGTCGTACTCCATAGCAAAATTGCGTGCACCGGTCAACGAACCATTACCGCCGATGACCACAAGGGCATCTATCTCTTCCTTGATACATGTTTCGTATGCCTTCTGCATGCCTTCAGGAGTCATAAACTCCTTGGAACGGGCAGTTTTCAGGATGGTACCGCCTCGCGTGATAATGCCACTCACATCCTCAGTCGTGAATGATTTCACTTCGTCTTTGATCAGTCCGTCGTAACCGCGGTAGATGCCTTTTACACTAAGTCCATTGCAGATACCCGAACGGGTGACGGCGCGAATGGCTGCATTCATACCGGGAGCATCTCCTCCCGATGTAAGTATTCCTATTGTTTTAATCTTAGACATAATAATATGGTATTAATGAGTTATCCTTCTTAATATTATAATAGGTGTAGTTCTGCCCACAAGACGGCAAGTCCCAACAACCATCCTACTGCAACTTTCGATGTGAGATGGCGCAGATACCATCCCAAACGAACATGTTCCATCTTCATGAGTGCCACACCGCTGACCGATCCTACACAAAGCAGGCATCCGCCTACAGCCGTTGAGAACACCATAATCATCCAATATGCTCCGTTTACCGCCATCTCCCCACTCTCTGCCAGAGGATAGAGCATGATATGGGTTAAGCCCACGGTAAAGGAGTCTGCCACGGCACTAAGCAGTCCTGCTCCAATGCCAAGCAACCAATTGTTATGGAATGTTTCTGCCAACCAAATGCCTATATCGCCAAGCACTCCCGTTTCAAGCATGACACCCATGCCCATCATGATTCCCATGACAAACAAGATTTGCTGGATGGTGCCATATTGTAAGGCACGGGGGATGCGACGCTGCGCCATCTGATCGGCATTCATCAATCGGCGGTTGAAGGCTTCGTTGACAAGCCAAAGCACGCTCAAGACGCACAAAGCGCCTAAGAAGGGGGAGAGTTTGGTGATATTGTGAAATGTTGGGATGAACCACAATCCGCCGATGCCCACAAAGAGCATGACCAATCGTTGCCAACGGTTCAGACGAGTATCGTCACCACGGTAAGGAGAGGCTATCCACTCGGTATCGAGGCGGTCAGGCAACTCACGATTGATGAGCATGGTAGGAACTATCCAGGCTATCAGGGCAGGCAACAGCATATAGGCTGAGAAATGGCTGGCGGTAACCACGCCATCGCCCCATAGGATAAGTCCGACGGGATCACCTATTACCGTAAAGCATCCGCCACAAGTTGCAGCAAGCACAATGGCAGAACCTACGAGCATCCGTTGGCGTCCGCTCTGCAAAACATTATTCATGATGACAAGCATCATCGTAGTGGTGGTAAGGTTATCAAGATTGGCAGAGATGATGAAAGTGGCCAGGGTAATGGTCCACAGTAATCGTTTGGAGTTGCGTGTCCGGATCCATTCGGAAATGAAATCGAAGCATCCGTTGTTGTTCAACAGTTCGATAATCGACATGGTGGCCAACAAGAACATAACGATTGCCGCAGCCTTGCCTACATACTTCAAGAAGACATTCTCGCAAATGAAATACTTGACTGTTTCACTATTTGGAGTGCGGCCTGAAAGGTATTCGAGGTAATCCGCAGGGTGTTGCTGCATGACAAAGTCTGTGCCATAACAAACATAGACCACCCATCCAGCCGTGCCAAGGAACATGGCAATTGCAGCTTTGTTGACACCGGTAAAATGACCAGTGGCAATCAGCAAATATGCCGCAACGAACATGAGTACGATAATCAGTGTCATAGGTTTACGCCTTTTATTTTGTTGCGACTACAAAGGTAGGCTATTTTCAGCAAATGCGCAACGTTTTTGGAGAATATTTCAATCACGGTCATCGAGCACAGGGAATTTTTCACGTCTTCTTAACAGTTCCGACTGGGAGAGTGCTACGCTGACTGCCTCTGCTGTATCGCCAAGAGAAACCATCGTGCGACCGATAGGGTCAATGGCGCAACTCCCACCAATATAATGTGTGACTAAATCGTCACCGACCCTGTTGACTCCTATGAAATAGGATTGATTCTCTATAGCCCGGGCGGCTGTAAGTATCTGCCAAGCCGATTGGCGACCTTGGGGCCAATTAGCCACCAAGAGGATGACATCATACGCCCGATCGTCTGCATAACGTATCCAGCAGGGGAAGCGCAGGTCGTAACAGGTCAGCAGAAGGATTCTCATTCCTTCATACGCGACAATGGTGTGATGCTGTCCGGGAGTATAATGTAGGTTTTCGCCGCCATAAGAGAAAAGATGATGCTTGTCATAATACGCCACACGGTCATGGCGTCCGTCAACAAAATAAAGTCGGTTGCGATATGCCCCTTCATCATCTCGTACGGCAAGACTGCCACAGATGGCACAACGGCGCCGTGCCGCTTCTTCCTTCATCCACTGCAAAGCCACGCTATGCTTTTCATCTGGAACATTCTCCATGGTGTCTGTTACAAATCCGGTACTCCACATTTCCGGCAAGACATATAAATCGCTTCCTGGCTGGGAGTCCATAAGAGCTGTTGCACGCAAGATATTCCCGCGTTCATCCATCCATTTAGAGTCAATCTGTAACAGCGTGACTTTCATCTTTTTAACGCCTTATCAATAATTCATTTGTTTAATAGACATTTTGCCATTCAGCGATACAACGACTTCTGCCTGATAACAACTGGCATCATCTGGAATTCCTATGGTTGCCAAGAAACGGAATCCGTCGGCACCAACCTTATCATATTCCAAATTTCCCAATACCGACTGTTCCAAGACACCTTTGGGCACATATTTTTCAAACATCTGTTTGCGGAAATCCTGTGAATAAACGCGTGCTGAACCCTGGAAGATACTCAGATGGATAATATTGTCGTAATAGACATTCTCCACTTGAAGTCCGTCGTCATTATAACTCTTTTTCGTCACCTTGTATTTGGACGGATTGACTGCCACATAACAATGATAGCGGTTTTTGTCGTACATCACCACGGTATCGGTCTTTGTGATCTGTCTGCTTGTAAGAACCTTGCCGTGGCGTTTTCGCTTAAAGACATTCGCGTCTTCCGGATCGGTACTCTTGACAAGTTTCACCACGTCACCTCCGGCATTCTTGAACCACAATACATGGGGCATTTGCTTGACGATAGGATATTTGATGTCGTTGTCGCCAATAAACAAGGTGTCGTTGATCACACGAAAATAGGCAGGCACACTGGTAGAGTCAGAAAAATAGACGGTATCACCCTGCATCTTAAAGACCACCATCTCTGATTCCTGATCCATCCAAACGCCTTGCAACAACTGTTTGGCTTGCTTGCTTTCCGCACGCTCTTCTACTTGACCAGCCGATTGTTGTTTACAACCGACAGATAGAAAGACAGACACAACGAGACAAAGAATATATTTCAATTTACACATTCACTTACCAATACAATGATATTCAAATCCATTTTCTTCAAGTTCCTCGCTATCAAAAATATTACGACCGTCGATGACCAGCGGGCGTCGCATGGCCTTACGAATCACTCCCCAGGTGGGCAAGCGAAACTCTTTCCATTCGGTCAGCAACAGAAGTGCATCTGCTTCAAGTACAGCGTCATACATATCACGGCAATAAGAAATACTATCGCCGATACGACGCTTACACTCTGCCATGGCCACAGGGTCGTAGGCACGAACCGTACATCCTGCCTCAAGCAGCAATCCGATCATGACGAGTGCTGTGGACTCACGCATATCGTCGGTTTCCGGCTTGAACGAAAGTCCCCAAAGGGCTATCGTCTTACCTTCAAGCGACTCTCCGTCGAAAGCACGTTTCAGTTTATCGAAGAGTATGCTCTTCTGACGCTCGTTGACGCGCTCCACCGCCTTGAGCACCTCCATGGAATAGCCGTTTTGATCGGCAGTTTTGATCAGCGCCTTCACATCTTTAGGAAAACAACTTCCACCATAGCCACAACCTGCATAGAGGAACTTGCGGCCAATGCGGGTATCTGCTCCTATTCCTGCACGTACCATATTGACATCCGCACCCACGCGTTCACAAAGGTTGGCAATATCGTTCATAAATGAAATACGCGTGGCAAGCATGGAATTGGCTGCGTATTTAGTCATTTCCGCAGACGGAATATCCATAAAGATGACACGGAAGTTATTGATAAGAAATGGCTTATAGAGTTTTGTAAGCACCTTCTTGGCCTGTTCACTCTCCACACCAACCACTACACGGTCGGGAGACATGAAATCCTTAATAGCATTTCCCTCTTTGAGGAACTCAGGATTAGACGCCACATCGAAAGGAACATCCACTCCACGCTTGGCAAGCTCTTCCTCTATAGCCTTGCGCACCTTACGGGCCGTACCAACAGGAACTGTCGATTTGGTAACCACAACCACATAATGATTCAGATTCTGACCGATGGTGCGTGCAACCTGCAATACATATTTAAGGTCTGCAGAACCATCCTCATCGGGAGGTGTTCCAACAGCCGAAAATACAATCTGCACATCATCAAGTACAGCAGTCAAATCGGTAGTGAACTTCAGACGACCGGCTGCCACATTCTTCTTAACAAGTTCGTCAAGTCCGGGCTCATAAATGGGAATCTCCCCATTCTTAAGTCGCTCGATTTTGCCGGCATCAACGTCCACACACGTCACATTAGCTCCCGTATCGGCAAAACAAGTGCCCGATACAAGACCCACGTAACCAGTTCCAACAATTGCTATATTCATATTCCTTAATTAATATTATTATAAAGAGACTGACATAAGCCACCTATCTCTTTTTTTTGTGGTTTTATGTTTGCAAAAGTAACAATTATTCTTTTAATACGGAAATTTTTTTTTGCTTTTATAGCGCTTTTATCTTTATTTTTATTTGTAATTCTCGTAAAAAATGAGTAATTTTGCACACGTGATTGAACTGAAGAGACATTTAGAGATATTGTTGCTTGACAACGATTGCGTCGTGGTCCCCGATTTCGGAGGCTTCGTAGCATATCATGTATCTGCACATTTTGACGAAACAGACAATACGTTTATTCCGCCAATGAGAACTCTTGGCTTCAATCCGCAACTCAAGATGAACGACTCGCTCTTGGCGCAGTCATACGTGGAAGCCTACGACATCAGCTACCCCGAAGCCATACAACGCATCGAGAATGAAGTGGCCGAGTTGCGCGAAACAATCGCTCAACAAGGATCATATATACTCGACGGAATAGGTACGCTGTCAGGCAACGATGAAGGCGGATACCTCTTCACACCCTGTGAAGCAGGAATTTTGACACCAGACCTTTACGGCTTAAACACCTTCAACCTTGCTCCAATAGCAGAAAGCCTCTCTCTTGCCGACACAAACCAAAAGACAGAAGAAACTGCGAAAGCCGACGTTCCTGCTCCAAAGGTACAAACGCCCGCAACTCAAACAAAGAGCGTTGCAATCCCCCAGCCCACCCTTACTGAGATCTTGGATGAAGACGAAGAGCGAACCATCAGTATCAAACTATCGTGGATTCGCAATACCGTTGCCGTGGCTGCATCTGTCATTCTCTTCCTCATGATGAGTACGCCCATAGCCAACAGCAACTATAGTTCGCAAGCCATCACAGGACTAAAGCAAGACATGGTCTATCAACTGGTCAATAAAGATGCGTCTGACAAGCCGGCTATTACAAAGTCCGTAGTGGAAACGATTCAAGAACCAGTAGCTGACGCCACAAATACGCAAGAGCTCAATAGCGAGCCGGTACGTAAAATAGAAAAAGAGGCTATCAGCGAAAAAAGCGCAGAGAAACCGGCTGTGACCCGTCCAAGCAATACCGCACGCCCCTACTGTTTGGTTCTGGCAAGTCGCGTGAAGAAGGCCAATGCCGAAGAATTTGTAAAGAAGCTCAAAGACCGTGGATTTAAAGACACGGAGATCTATATTCACAACAATGTGGTAAGAGTGACCTATGGACATTTTCGTACTGAAGACGAAGCCTATAGTGAACGTAACAACCTCCGCTTTGAAGATGATTTCACCGAAGCGTGGGTTTATAAAAAGACTAATGTATGAAGCGTATCCGTTGCCCAAAATGTGATGCGTATATCACGTTCGACGAAACAAAATACGAAGCAGGACAATCCCTGGTATTTCAATGTGCCGAATGCGGAAAGCAGTTTGGCATAAGAATCGGCGTTTCAAAACTCCGAGAAACTCAACGTAAGGAGAACGAAATTGCCAATGCACAATTCTCCAATCTGGAAACAGACTGCGGAAGTATTGTTGTGATCGAAAACGTATTCCACTACAAGCAAGAATTACCACTACGCATGGGTGATAATGTCATAGGACGCTATCAAAAAGGAAATCCTATCAACACAGCTTTCGAAACTGTTGACCCAAGCGTGGACCTCAATCATTGTACCATCACGGTAAGTCGCAACAAGCGTGGCGAACTGCAATATACACTCAGCGACAACAACAGCAATACTGGAACATTTGTTGACAATGTAGAGCTTTCACCTCGTGAGCGCAGACGTATTGAAGACGGAACTCTCTTCACCCTTGGTGCAACAAGTATTATACTGCGCACCCCACAAAAGTAAGAAGAATAATCCCAGTCATATTTCCACCTCGCAGAACTTTACAAGCAAATAAGTATAACTTACTTATTGACAAAAACATAATACCTATCAGGTAATACAACAGGGTTGCCTGATATGCATCTTCGTATTCAAAATTTACGTCAAAACATACTTACGATTTACCTTCCACATCCGAACGCCACATCCCGACCCCATCCCGACGGCTTCCCGAAGCCGAGAGAAGAGCTGAAAGTTCACTTTTGAGCTTTGCCGAGGCAAAGAAGACCAGGTCAAAGACCGCCAGCATTTACCCACATAAAGAATGCAAACAGCATTATTATGCAGAAGAAATTGCAGAATAGCCATTTTTCATTCATTACCTTTGGTAATGTAACAAAAAAACAGTATCTTTGCAAGGAATTAAATCAAAGATACAAACACCCTTAAAGAAAATGAAAAAACCAACAGCCATTCTGCTCCTGCATTGCCCCGACCAACAGGGCATTATCTCTGAAGTGACCCGTTTTATCACAGACAACCAAGGCAACATCGTATACCTCGATCAGTATGTTGACAAACAAGACGGGATGTTCTTCATGCGAATTGAATGGGAATTAGAAGGCTTCACGATTCCACGCGAAAAAATTTTAGAGTATATCAACACACTCTACGCACAACGCTACCAGATGACCTGCAACCTATATTTTTCTGACAAACGCCCAAGAATGGCCATCTTCGTATCCAAAATGAGCCATTGCCTCTACGACCTGTTGGCACGTTGGAAAGCCGGAGAATGGGAGGTTGACATTCCATGCATCGTATCCAACCACGAAGACCTGCGCTATGTGGCAGAGCAATTCAATATTCCATATTATGTCTGGAGCATCAAGAAAGACCACTCCAACAAAGCCGAGGTAGAGGCTGCTGAAATGGAACTGCTCAAGAAAGAAAAAATCACTTTCATCGTTCTCGCACGATACATGCAGATCATCAGCGACGATATGATTAAGTCCTACCCCAACCATATCATCAACATCCACCACTCATTCCTCCCGGCTTTCGTAGGCGCAAAGCCCTACCACCAAGCATGGGAACGTGGTGTGAAGATCATCGGAGCCACCAGTCATTATGTAACAGCAGAACTCGACGCAGGCCCCATCATCGAACAGGACGTGACACGAATCTCCCACAAAGACACACCAGAAAGCCTCGTGCTGAAAGGTAAAGACTTGGAGAAAATCGTGCTCTCACATGCTGTGTCCAAACATATTCAGCGTAAAATTCTGACATTCAAAAACAAGACAATCATATTCTCATAATATGCAGGTAGCCATCGTAAAATATAATGCAGGCAACATCTTCTCGGTAATCAACGCACTACGCAGACTGGGTATAGAACCCCTGCTGACCGACTCTGCCGAAGCGCTGCAACAGGCAGACAGGGTGCTCTTCCCTGGACAAGGTGAAGCACGCGGTGCCATGGAATACCTCAAGGCTCGACGCCTCGACGAAGTAATCCGCTCGTTGCGCCAGCCCGTGCTTGGCATCTGCGTCGGCCAACAACTGCTCTGCCGCCACTCAGAAGAAGGCAACGTCGATTGCATAGGAATCTTTGATGCAGAAGTGAAGCGATTCTGCCCACAGCATCACGAAGACAAAGTTCCCTGCATGGGATGGAACAAGATTATCAAGCCATCTGCCGACACGACCGGACACGATACGCCTTGCGCCCTCTTCAAAGGATTACCAACCTTCGGACCAAGCGAAGGAGAGGCTTACGCCTACTTCGTTCATAGCTACTATGTTCCCCTCTGTCAGCAAACGGCTGCCGTGGCAGACTATATCCTCCCCTACTCGGCGGCACTTCAAAAAGACAATTTCTATGCCTGCCAGTTCCACCCGGAAAAGAGTGGAAAGACAGGCGAAACAATCCTCAAAAACTTCTTGGCCCTATGATAGAACTCATCCCTGCCATTGACATCATCGACGGACAATGCGTCCGACTGACCAAAGGTGACTACAACCAGAAGACCGTCTATCACAACCGGCCTGCTGACGTTGCTGCCGAATTTGAAAAACTCGGTTTCAAGCGCCTCCATGTCGTTGATCTCGATGGGGCAAAATCCAAACATATCGTCAACAAGGAGGCACTACAGGATATCACAACAGAGACACAGCTCACCGTAGATTTTGGAGGAGGCATCAAAACCGACGACGATATCGAAAAAGCATTCCGTCATGGAGCAAGCATGGTTACCGTAGGATCCATTGCCGTGACAAATCCAGAACTCTTCATCTCATGGCTGGAGAAATACGGAGCTGAACGCATGATTCTCGGAGCGGATGTACGCAACGGAATGATTAGCATCAACGGATGGAAAGAGGACTCTGCAGAACCGCTTCTTCCCTTCCTCAAACGCTACATCGACGCAGGCGTCAAATACGTACTATGTACAGAGATCTCAAAAGACGGAACACTACAAGGGCCTGCCATTGACCTTTATCGTCAGATCATGGAGACTTACCCCCAACTGCATCTCATCGCAAGCGGAGGAGTATCCTCACTCGACGACATCAAAGCACTCGACGCTGCAGGAATCCCTGCCGTGGTCTTTGGAAAAGCCATCTACGAAGGACGTATCGACATGAAAGAACTCATGGCTTACCATAACGCCTCGGCACAATGACAACATAAGAACAACAAGAGAATATTCAATAATATGGGACTTGCCAAACGAATCATACCTTGCCTCGACGTAAAAGACGGACAAACCGTCAAAGGCACCAATTTCGTCAACCTCAGAGCTGCAGGAGATCCTGTGGAACTGGCTAAAGTATATAGCCAGCAAGGAGCCGACGAACTGGTTTTCCTCGACATTACCGCCTCCTACGAAGAGCGCAAGACCTTTACAGAAATGGTCACACGGGTGGCACAGGAAATCAATATCCCCTTCACCGTCGGCGGAGGCATCAACGAACTTGCCGATGTGGAGCGCCTGCTCTATGCCGGCGCAGACAAGGTGAGCGTCAATAGTGCGGCCTTGCGAAATCCGAAACTCATAGAAGATATTGCCAACCGATTCGGTTCTCAAGTCTGTGTATGCGCCATCGACGCTCGCAACGATGAGGACGGATGGCATTGCTACCTCAAAGGCGGAAGAGAACGCACCGAACACAACCTCTTTGAATGGGCACACGAAGCACAAGAGCGCGGAGCAGGAGAAATCCTGTTCACAAGTATGGACCACGACGGAGTAAAAACAGGATTTGCCAACGAAGCCCTGCGCCAACTCACAGACAACCTCTCCATACCCGTCATCGCAAGCGGAGGAGCTGGAGCGATGGAACACTTCCGCGACACTTTCATAGAAGGACATTCAGACGCAGCACTCGCAGCAAGCGTTTTCCACTTCGGCGAAATCGCCATACCGACACTCAAACAGTATTTACACCAACAAGGCATCAAAGTAAGATTATGAAAATAGATTTTGAAAAAATGGACGGCCTCGTGCCTGCCATCATCCAGGACGCAACAACAAAAAACGTGCTCATGCTCGGCTTCATGAATGAAGAGGCCTATAAGAAAACCATCGAAACAGGTCATGTCACATTCTGGAGCAGAAGCCGTCAGACCCTTTGGACAAAAGGTGAGACGTCTGGACATTTCCTCAATCTCGTCAGCATCAAAAACGATTGCGACAACGACACGCTCCTCGTCAGAGTCAATCCCGTTGGACCTACCTGCCACACAGGTACCGACACCTGCTGGGGAGAAGACAACGAAACAAGTCCCATACTCTTCCTCACCGAACTGCAGGATTTTATCGACAAGCGCAAAAAGGAAATGCCTGAGGGATCTTACACTACAAGCCTTTTCAACAAAGGCATCAACAAAATATCACAAAAAGTTGGAGAAGAAGCACTTGAAACAGTAATAGAAGCCACAAACGGTACTGACGAGCACCTGGTCTATGAGGCATCAGACCTGCTCTACCATCTCCTCGTCATGCTTACCGCCAAAGGACTCCGCATCGAGGATGTCGCAGCAGAACTGCAAAAACGCCACGACCCCAACTGGGACAAAAAACGCCGCCAAGAAAAGGCTAAAGGAACTATGAAATAAAACTTTTTAAAGCTTCCATATATGCTGATAGACTATAAAAACGCCACCATCCGCCAAGATGACGGGTCTCTCGTACTCGAACATGTGGATTTCCATGTCAACGAGGGCGAATTCATCTACATCATCGGTCGTGTAGGTTCAGGAAAGAGTACACTACTCAAAACACTCTACTTCGAACTCGACTTGGACGAGGCAGACAATGCCATGGTTTTCAACCACGATATCCGCAAATTGAAACGCAGATACGTACCTGCCTTGCGCCGACAGATGGGAATTATCTTCCAGGATTTCCAACTCCTGAGCGACAGAAACGTTCACGACAATCTGCAGTTTGTGCTCAAAGCTACAGGATGGAAAGATAAGGAAGAAATCGAACAGCGCATCAGCGAAGTCCTTGAAGACGTTGAAATGACAGAAAAAACAGAGCGAATGCCTCACGAACTCTCCGGCGGAGAACAGCAACGCATCGCTATTGCACGCGCCATTCTCAACAAACCCAAGGTTATCATAGCCGATGAACCAACAGGCAATCTTGACCCAGAAACAGCCAACAACATCATACAGCTGCTGAGAAATGTTACACAGACAGGAACGTCCGTCGTAATGACTACCCACAATATTCCTTTGCTGAAGGATTATCCTGGCATCGTCTATCGTTGCTGCGGAAAACATCTCGAACTGGTTACCGACGATTACAACAAGATCATGATGCTCTCCGACGATACTGACAGTTCGCAGGAAACATACAACAGCGGATATGAAGTGCGAGAAGACCTGTCTGTTTGAAGCAAAATACAAAGTAGAACAAAATTAAAATAAACATACACTATGAAAGTAATGAAATTTGGCGGTACTTCGGTAGGTTCACCAAGCCGCATGAAGGAAGTTGTCAACCTGGTTACGAAATCAGGCGAACCCGTTTTCATCGTTCTCTCTGCCATGTCAGGAACAACAAACTCCCTGATAGAAATCTCTGATTATCTCTACAAGAAGAATCCGGAGGGAGCGAACGAAGTGATCAATATGCTTGAAAAGAAATACATGAAGCATATTGAAGAACTCTACACCACCGACGAGATGAAACAAAACACCCATGAATTCATCGCATCGGAGATGAACTACCTGCGCTCCTTCACCAAAGAGCTCTTCACTTCGTTTGAAGAGAAAAGCATTGTGGCTCAAGGTGAAATGATGTCAACCAACATGGTGGTCAACTACATGAAAGAACAAGGTATCAAGGCTGTACTGCTCAACGCACTCGATTTCATGCGCACCGACAAAAACTCGGAGCCTGACCCCACCTACATCCGCGAGAAACTCTCTGCCATCATGGAGAAGAACCCTGACAATCAGGTATATATCACCCAAGGATTCATCTGCCGTAATGCCTATGGCGAGATAGACAACCTCCAACGTGGCGGTTCTGACTATACTGCATCGCTCATCGGAGCAGCTATCAACGCCGAGGAAATCCAGATCTGGACAGATATTGACGGTATGCACAACAACGACCCACGTGTCGTTGAAAAGACCGAACCCGTACACCACCTCCATTTCGAAGAGGCTGCTGAATTGGCATATTTCGGTGCTAAAATCCTGCACCCCACCTGCATCCAACCTGCAAAATATGCCGGAATCCCCGTACGTCTGCTCAACACGATGGATCCTGAGGCTGAAGGTACTACCATTTCCAACCAGACTGAATATGGCAAAATCAAGGCTGTTGCTGCAAAAGACAATATCATCGCCATCAAGATCAAGTCTAGCCGCATGCTCCTCGCAACAGGCTTCCTGCGCAAGGTATTCGAAATCTTTGAGAGCTACCAAACTCCTATCGACATGGTTTGTACGTCAGAAGTGGGAGTTTCCATGTCAATAGACAACTCCGCACACCTTGGAGAAATCGTTGACGAACTCAAGAAATACGGCACAGTAACCGTAGATACCGGCATGTGCATCATCTGTGTGGTAGGTGACCTCGACTGGTCGAACATCGGATTCGAAACCATGACGCTCGACGCCATGAAGAATATCCCTGTTCGCATGGTCAGCTATGGTGGTTCTAATTATAATATCTCATTCCTTATTCGCGAGGAAGATAAGAAACGTGCACTTCAAAGTTTAAGTGATACCTTATTCAATAAGTAAAACCAACGACAAAGGGAGGAGACCTCTCTACTAAGGCTCCTCCCGATTGTCTGAAATGCAAAATAGACAACACAATGACAAAAGGACAATTTCCCACCCATAAATTTCAACAACTCCGCACCCCTTTCTACTACTATGACACAGAACTGTTGCGCAAGACTCTTCAGACCATCTGTCAAGAGACTATGCGACATGAAGGTTTCTGCGTACACTATGCCGTAAAAGCTAATGCAAACCCATACCTGCTCCGCATCATCAGAGAGGCTGGACTGGGAGCCGACTGCGTGAGTGGCGGCGAAATAGAAGCAGCTCTCAAAGCAGGATTCCCTGCCTCTAAAATTGTCTATGCGGGCGTAGGAAAGAGCGACTGGGAGATCAACCTCGGACTCGACAAAGATATTTTCGCTTTCAACGTGGAGAGTATTGCCGAATTAGAGGTTATCAACGAACTGGCTGCCGCCAAGGGAAAGGTGGCTCGCATTGCCCTTCGCATCAATCCTAACGTAGGAGCACACACCCATGCCAATATCACCACCGGACTGGCTGAAAATAAATTCGGTATTGCCATGGACGACATGCTGGCAAGCATCGAAGAAGCTGCCAAACTCAACAACGTGAAATTTGTAGGCCTCCATTTCCACATCGGAAGCCAGATCCTCGACATGGGCGATTTTGAAGCGCTCTGCAACAGAATCAACGAACTGCAGGACCTACTGGAAAAACACCACATCCAGATAGAAAACGTCAACGTGGGCGGAGGTCTCGGCATCGACTACCAACACCCCAACCGAGTCCCCATTCCCAATTTCCAGGATTATTTCAACGTATATGCCAAAAAGTTGCGCTTGCGTCCAGGACAAACCCTACATTTTGAGTTAGGTCGTGCCGTAGTCGCACAATGTGGAACGCTCATCGCGCGTACCTTATATATAAAACAAGGCGCCGTCAAGCAGTTTGCCATCATCGACGCTGGAATGACAGACCTCATCCGCCCTGCCCTCTATCAAGCCTATCATAAGATAGAGAACATTTCGAGCGACGAACCTGCCGACACCTACGATGTGGTAGGACCAATCTGTGAGTCAAGCGACGTATTTGCCAAACAGATAGACCTCAACAAATGCCATCGTGGTGACTTGATTGCCATCCGGTCTGCTGGAGCTTATGGAGAAATCATGGCTTCACAATACAATTGCCGCCAACTGCCGAAAAGCTACATGAGCGAAGATCTATAAACACCATAACACTCTCATCATCAAAGGACTATGACTATCACATTCGACTATTTCTCTATTGCAATATCTGTTTTCCTATTGCTGTTGGCCCTCATCTCTCCTTGGTTCAGCAGCATGGCAAGACGTCCCCGTATCAAAATGGCTGACGACATACAGAATGCCTCGGAGAACGATGTCGATGAAAGCACCTGCAATAGTGATTCTACAGAGACGACGGAGGTTCATACCCCAACAGGGGCAACCTCCGCACTACCGTTTGTTTCCATTGTCCTGGCCGTACACGACAATGCCTGTGAATTGGAAGAAAGACTGCCCCAACTCTTGGAACAACAGTACCGGGGAAAATGGGAGGTCATCATTGTCGATGAATCATCAACGGATGATACACAAGACGTGCTTACGCGTGCAAAAGCTAAATATCCACGGCTCTACACCACTTTTATTCCCGAATCAAGCCATTACATCAGCCGCAGGAAACTCTCGCTTACCATGGCCGTCAAGGCCTCAAAGGGCGATTGGATATTGATAACCGACATAGACTGCAAACCCACAGGCAACCGCTGGTTGGCAACCATGGCGGAACACGCAACCGACGACAAAGACCTGGTCATGGGCTACACCAGTTATGATGCCGACACTCCTGCCTATTGGCGCTATGACCGCCTCAACACGCTGTGTTACCAACTGCATCGCATCAAAAACGGAATTGCCTATCGTAACATCGGCTGTAATCTGATGTTCCGTAAATCAGACTTTATCCAACAAAAGGGATTTCTCCACAACCTGGTTCATCTTCGGGGAGAATACGACTTCATTGTCAACGAGATGGCAACACCACACCGCACCGCTTTTGTCTATGACTTTCAAGCGCAGCTCTGTCAGCGTTGCCCTGCTGACAAGACGTGGCTTTACGACCATCTCTACTATTTAGAGAGTCGCACGCTGATGAAGCGCGGATTACGACATCGATTGCTCTGCAACACCGACCAATGGATGCTCCATCTGGGATGGCTGCTTCCCATGGCAGCGCTTGCCTATGCCATATCCGCATCAAACCTCGTCGTGACCGTTGCTGCCACCGTAGCCCTTCTGCTGACATTGGTAACACGACTGACCATCTTCCTCAGCACCTGCAGACAGTTTGACGAACACATCTCCTGGTGGAAGGCACCATGGCTTGAAGTGCGAACCGTCTGGCAAAACGCATGGTTGATGTGGCGGCATCGGCGAGCCGACCGCTTTGATTTTATCCGAAAATAATTTCAGAGAAGCACACATAGCCTATTATCACAATTTTCAAACTTCAAATCAAGTTTACGTCTCATGAATATCCTACACTACTTCGACAAGACAGACAGCATGACCGCCCAATATATCGCCATGCTGTCAAGAGTGTCTTCACATGAGACTGCGATGTTCTTCGCCACAGACTGCCAGGAGGCGCTGAAAATACTCCAGATGGCAGACATCAACATCCTCCACATACACGGATGCTGGCGTACATCGACTGCCAGACTTTTTACCAAAGCTCGCACCAAGGCCATTCGCTTGGTCGTCTCTCCCCACGGACAGCTGGAACCTTGGTTTTTCAACCAGCGGTATTGGAAAGAGAAGCTCCCTAAAGCCTTACTGTTCCAACGCCGCATCATCAGTCAGGCATATGCCATCGTTGTGGAGGGAGCCATGGAAGAAGAGTGTCTGCGCAAACTAAACTGGAACAAACGCATCATCATTGTGCGCAACCCCATTATCACCTGTTCCATCACAGCCGAAGAAACACTCCGACAACTGACACAGATCTACCGACGCATCATGGACAGCAATACCATCGAACTGATGCAACCGGAAACCTTGTCAACACTCCGACTGGCCATCAAGGCTGGAATCACCCAAGATATCCGCTGGCTTAATCTGCCGGCATCACACACGCCGCCACACCTTGACGAAGAAGGGTGGCGCCAGATCCGCTGTTATGCACAGCAGGAGCAAATTGAACAGCTGATAGACAGAGGACTTCGTATCCTGCAATGCGATTGCCCTCACTTCGACGAAATGAAGTCGCACCCCTTCTTTCCCGACCACTACAAACCGTCAAAGGGAATAGAAGAAACCATCGGAATGAGTTTCACCAGCGAAAACAAACGACTGATAGAAACCTTCCGACTGTTGCATCGTCTCATATCCCGTAACAAACTAACTGTCTTTCACCTATGCGAACTCGACAAAGAATTACGCGAACACGACTGCAACGAAGAGAAACTCACAGAGAGTTTAGAAGAACTCCGGCTGCTGAAAAGCGCCAGACGCCTGATGCAGGTCATGGTTGAGGAAACCGGCTTCGACGAAGGATTCATGCCATTCCCCCCACTCAACGACCGCGTCACCCGAAACATAGAACGACAAATCAAAAACCATCTGAAGATATGACGAAAGAATCCGTTACCCTCCGTCGCGACATGCACTATTTGCAACTCCTGTCCAACAGTTTCCCTACTGTTGCGGCAGCATCGACGGAAATCATTAACCTTGAAGCAATACTCAATCTCCCCAAGGGCACAGAACACTTCCTTGCCGACTTACACGGTGAGAGCGAGGCTTTCCAGCATGTTTTGAAAAACGCATCTGGAAATATCAAGCGTAAGGTGGGCGAACTCTTTGCCGGCGACATCCGCGACAAAGAACAGCGAGAACTGTGCACGCTCATCTATTATCCCGAACAGAAAATCGAACTCATCAAAGCCGCTGAATCCGATCTGGAGGACTGGTACCATATCACCATCCATCGGTTGGTGGCTGTCTGCCGCGACGTCAGCAGCAAATACACACGTTCTAAGGTTAGAAAATCGCTGCCTCCCGATTTCTCTTACATCATCGAAGAACTGCTTCATGAGCGTACCGACGATACCGACAAGGCTGCCTACGTCACCGTGATTGTAGATACGATTATTTCTACAGGACGTGCCGACGACTTCATCATCGCCCTCTGCCACGTCATCCAGCGACTCGCCATCGACCAATTACACATCCTGGGCGACATCTTCGACCGAGGCCCCGGTGCCCACATCATCCTCGACACCATGCGCCATTACCATTCCTGGGACATCCAGTGGGGCAACCACGATATTCTATGGATGGGCGCTGCTGCCGGCAACGATGCCTGTATCTGCAATGTGCTGCGCCTTTCGTTGCGCTACGCCAACTTAGCCACTCTCGAAGAAGGCTACGGCATCAACCTCGTACCATTGGCAACCTTTGCCATGGAGACCTACGGCGACGATCCCTGCAAAGAGTTCAAACCCAAACTTCTGAAAGGTTCCCACCTCGATGAAAAGACCATGCGCCTCACGGCATTGATGCACAAGGCCATCACCGTCATACAGTTCAAGACAGAA
Organism: Prevotella sp. P4-119; assembly: GCF_002251345.1. Taxonomy (NCBI): domain Bacteria; kingdom Pseudomonadati; phylum Bacteroidota; class Bacteroidia; order Bacteroidales; family Prevotellaceae; genus Prevotella; species Prevotella sp. P4-119. The sequence goes on from NZ_NPJB01000080.1 coordinate 31,316, forward strand.
GCTACCATCTTCAAGCGCCGCACAGAATGGGCAATGCAGGATCGTTGTCTGCTCGAAGCGATTGACTATGCTCACGCCACCTGCACCATCGGCGACACCGCTTACCCCATGACTTCCTGCCTCTTCCCCACTATCGTATCAGGTCCCGACTGTCAACCGACATTCGAACTGACTCCCGAAGAGACACAGTTGATGGAGAAGCTCCACCACTCGTTTCAAGTCAGCGAGAAGCTCCACAAGCATGTCAAGATGCTCCTGTCACATGGTTGCATGTACAATATCAGCAACCACAACCTGCTGTTTCACGCCTCCTGTCCGCTCAATGCTGACGGTTCGCTGAAGAGCGTTGCACTCTATCATGGAGAGCATTACAGCGGTATGGAACTGATGACACGCTTGGGCATGCTCATCCGTTCTGCATTCAATAGCGATACAGATCCGGAACTTCGTCAGTACGCCATCGACTATTTCCTCTACCTTTGGTGTGGTAAAGACTCACCCTTGTTTGACAAGTCAAAGATGGCTACGTTTGAGCGTTATTTCCTTACCGACCGCGAGACCTATAAAGAGGAGAAAGGCTACTATTTCCAGTTGCGCGACTCCGAAGAAGTCTGCGACCGCATCCTTGATGCATTCGGTGTGGCAGGCCCCAACCGCCACATCATCAACGGCCACGTTCCCGTCCATGCCTCCAAAGGTGAGAACCCCATCAAAGCCAATGGCAAACTGATGGTCATCGATGGAGGATTCTCCGAGGCGTATCATAGCGAGACAGGTATTGCGGGCTACACCTTGGTCTATCACTCACGTGGATTCCAGTTGGTTCAACACGAACCCTTCACAAGTGCTTCCGATGCTATCAGAAAAGGTTCCGACATCAAGTCAACAACCCAGTTGGTCGAACTCTCCACCCATCGCATGCATGTGGCAGATACCGACAAGGGTGACGAACTGCGTGCACAGATTGACGACCTCCGACAGCTGCTCTATGCCTACCGTCATGGTTTTGTGAAAGAAAAGAAATAGTGCCCTACCCTATGGCAACAGTAATCATCTCGCTCGGTTCCAACCATCGGCAGGCCGCCCACATCCAGTGGGCGTCACAATGGCTGCAGACTATGCTGACCGACACCACATGCAGTCGCCTCTTATGGACTACCGACATCAAAGGCAGCGGCATCATGTATATGAACCGCTTGATCAAAGGCACGACCGACTTGTCTGCCGACTCCCTCAACGCGTTGCTTAAGGCTACAGAACAGCGTTGCGGCCGACAGGGAAGTCGGGTGTCTGTCGATCTCGACCTCATGCAGTACGACCAACAGCGGCTGCACCTTCGCGACTGGCCTCGTCCTTATATCCAACAACTAATCAATGACATCTTATGAAACGTTACGTCTCATTCCTTGTTCTGCTCATGACCGCCATCAGTCTGCATGCACAAGATTTCCAACAGTTCTTCAACGACAGCACCCTGCGCCTCGACTACATCTTTGCCGGTGACAAGAAGAGCCAGCATATCTACCTCGACCAACTCCACAAGAGTGCCGGATGGTACGGTCGGCGTCATCATCTCGACCAACTGCCTTTAGAAGGCAACGGCGACATCACCATGAAAGATGCAGCCACAGGAACCGTCATCTACCGCCACTCCTTCTCCACCCTCTTTCAGGAATGGCTCTCTACTGCCGAAGCACGGCAGACCAGTCGGTCATTTGAAAACGTATTCCTCGTTCCCTACCCCCGCCAAGCTGTAGAGATCACCGTCACCCTGCGCGACTATCATGCCCGCACCATGGCGTCGATGACCCATCGTGTCAATCCCACCGACATCCTCATCCGTCGCCAGCACCAGCAGAGTCGTTACACCACGATTCATGCTGCCGCCGACACCGCCCGATGCATCCATGTGGCTTTTGTTGCCGAGGGCTACACCGTCGGACAGATGGATCAGTATCTTGCCGACTGCCGTGCAGCCACCGAGGCGCTGTTTCGCCACGAACCATTCAAGCAACTGCAAGATCGTTTCAATATCATCGCCATCCAATCGCCTTCCCATGATACAGACGTCAGCCAACCCGGTAAGAACATCTGGCTCGACACCGCCCTGGGAAGCCATTTCGACACCTTCTATTCCACACGCTACCTGACCACCCTGCACCTCAAACGCCTTCACGACCTGTTGGCAGGAACACCATACGAACATATCATTATCCTGGCGAATACAGCCCACTATGGCGGCGGAGGCATCTACAATTCCTACAACCTCTGTTACACGCGTGGCCAACAGTTCCTTCCTGTGGTGGTTCATGAATTCGGTCACTCCTTTGGCGGCCTTGGCGACGAATATCCCTACGGTGACGACGACCCCATGTATTTTGCCGATACCGAACCCTGGGAACCCAACCTCACCACCCACACCACGCATCCTGCCAAATGGCAGAAACTCATCGACGAAGGACGCGCCTCGCTGGTAGAGGGTGGCGGCTATCTCACCCATGGCGTATGGCGCGGACAGGAAGATTGTCGTATGCGCACCAACGAGCACCCCGACTTCTGTCCCGTCTGCCAAGAAGCCCTCACCCGCCTCATCAAGTTCTATACCGAAAAATAAACCGAAACTGGTTTCCGTCCGACAGCGATCCAACACCCATTGGGTCGCTGTCGGTGTGAATAAATCTTAAATAACAGACCATCATCATCATTATCTGTAATTTTTCACTACCTTTGTATCATACTTACAAGAAGAAATAAGGGGTGCGTCACGATTGTGTTGCTGAGATTATACCCATAGAACCTGATGCAGGTAATGCTGCCGAAGGGATTGCTTCTTTTTTCTCGCCTTGATGGTTCAGGCAGAAATCCAGAAGCTGTTTCTATTCCGTATCGTCTTTGAAAGTACGTCAGCAGATGTACCTCAGAAAAATGAAAACAAAATGAGGTATATTAGCGTACTGACCATAGCAGGATCCGACAGTTGCGGTGGAGCCGGCATCCAGGCAGACCTCAAGACCATGTCGGCCTTGGGCATTTATGCCGCTACCGCCATCACATCCGTCACCGTTCAGAACACCACTGGCGTGCAGGCGGTGCAAGCCATCCGTCCAGACATCGTAGCCGGACAGATCAAGGCGGTCATGGACGACATCGCCCCAAATGTAATCAAGGTGGGAATGGTCAATAATGCAGAGATCATCCGTGCCATTGCCGACACCCTCTCCCCTTATCCCCATGCCACATTGGTGATCGACCCCGTTATGGTTTCTACGAGCGGGGCGCTACTCATGCAACCCCATGCGGTTGAGGCATTCTGCCAACGCCTCCTCCCCCTATGCACCCTGCTGACTCCCAACATCCCCGAAGCCGAAGTCCTCTCCCACACCTCCATCCGCAGCATAGACGACACAGAACGTGCCGCCCGCCACATTCTGCAACTCGGTTGCAGGGCGGTACTCATCAAGGGCGGACATCTGGAAGGACAGGCCAAGACCGACGTACTCTACCAAGCCGACACCCCTCCGTTGTCATTCTCCCATCCCACCGTTACTACACGCAACACCCACGGCACGGGTTGCACCCTATCCTCCGCCATTGCCTCATTTATCGCCCGTGGCTCATCCCTTCCCGAGGCGATACAACAGGCCAAGTGCTACCTGTCCTCTGCCATAGAAGCCGGCAAGGATGTCAGCATAGGAAGGGGCAACGGCCCAGTAAACCATTTGTTTAACCCAGAAAAGCTAATCATACAATGATACAGTTTATTACACACACCAACGACCGTTACGACTACGTAGAAGGAGCACGCCTCGCCTTGGCAGGCGGATGTCGCTGGATCCAGCTCCGCATGAAAGACGCGCCGAAAGATACGTTCCTGGCGGCAGCCACAGCCATCGGCCAACTCTGCAAGACATATCATGCCACATTCATCCTCGATGACCATGCAGAATGGGTACAGGAGGCAGGTGCCGACGGCGTACATCTCGGCAAGAACGATATGCCCGTGAGTGAGGCACGCAAACTCCTGGGCAGCCGATATGTCATCGGCGGCACCGCCAACACCTTCGACGATGTCGAACGACTCTACCGCGATGGAGCCGACTACATCGGCTGCGGTCCGTTCCGCTTCACCACCACCAAACAAAAACTGTCCCCCATCCTCGGTGCAGACGGTTACCGCCGTATTGTCAGTCAGATGAAGCTCCACCACATCACCATCCCTATCGTAGCCATTGGCGGCATTTTGTCCTCCGACATCCCTGACGTCATGGCAACTGGAGTCAGCGGTATTGCCGTAAGCGGAGCCATCCTCAATGCCGACAGTCCTGTGGAAGAGATGCAACGTTTCATCCGTCTTACAGAGAAAGAAATAGCCAAATAACTCAATATAAAAGAAATGGAAACAAAAATCAAGATCAATTATCCATCTTCCGAGAAAGTCTATCTGCAAGGAAAACGCTATCCGGAACTGCGCGTGGGTATGAGAAAGGTAAACCTCACCCCCACCGTCACTTTCAAGGGCGATGTGCGCCATGAAGAAGCCAATGCCCCCGTCTATGTCTATGACACCAGCGGACCGTACAGCGACCCCGATATGGCTATCGACCTGAAACAGGGACTCCCTAAATTGCGTCAACCGTGGATTGACGGTCGCAAGGCGGGAGAGACACAGATGTACTTCGCCAAACAGGGCATCATCACGCAAGAGATGGAGTATGTGGCAATACGCGAGAACATGAACTGCGAGGAATTGGGCATTACCACCCACATCACCCCGGAATTTGTCTGCAAGGAGATTGCTGAGGGACGTGCCGTAATCCCAGCCAACCGCAAGCATCCCGAAAGCGAGCCGATGATTATCGGTACCAATTTCCTGGTGAAGATCAATACCAATATCGGTAATTCCGCCACCACATCGGGCATCGAGGAAGAGGTGGAAAAGGCCGTTTGGAGTTGCAAATGGGGCGGCGACACGCTGATGGACCTTTCCACGGGAAAAGACATCCACGAAACGCGCGAATGGATTCTGCGCAACTGCCCCGTTCCCGTAGGTACCGTACCGATGTATCAGGCTTTTGAGAAGGTCAACGGCAAGGCAGAAGACCTGACGTGGGAGATTTTCCGCGATACGCTCATCGAGCAGTGCGAACAGGGAGTGGACTATTTCACCATCCATTGCGGCATCCGTCTGAAGAACATCCATCTTGCCGACACCCGTCTGACGGGTATTGTCAGTCGCGGAGGCAGTATCATCTCCAAATGGTGTAAGGTACACCAGAAAGAGAGTTTCCTCTACGAGCACTTCGATGACATCTGCGACATCTGTGCCCAGTACGATGTAGCCATCTCCCTTGGTGACGGCCTCCGTCCCGGTTCTACCTACGATGCCAACGACGCGGCGCAGTTTGCCGAACTCGACACCATGGGTGAACTCGTAGAGCGTGCTTGGGCCAAACACGTACAGGCATTCATCGAAGGTCCCGGTCATGTTCCCATGCATAAGATCAAGGAGAATATGGAGCGCCAAATCGAGAAATGCCACGGAGCACCCTTCTACACCCTCGGTCCGCTCGTCACCGATATTGCCCCCGCCTACGACCACATCACCTCTGCCATCGGCGCCTCGATGATCGGATGGTACGGCACCGCCATGCTCTGCTACGTCACCCCTAAGGAGCACCTTGCCCTCCCCGACAAAGACGATGTGCGCACTGGTGTTGTAACCTACAAGATTGCCGCCCATGCTGCCGACCTTGCCAAGGGTCATCCCGGTGCCACCGTCCGCGACAATGCGCTGAGCAAGGCACGCTACGACTTCCGTTGGAAAGACCAGTTCAACCTCTCGTTAGATCCCGAACGCGCCCTGGAATACTACAAGGCAAGCAATTCCGTCGATGCCAACTACTGCACCATGTGTGGCCCTAATTTCTGCGCAGCACGCATCAGCCATTCCCTAAAGAGCTGCGAAGAAGAAAAGTAACAAATCTATAACCCAATAAACAACAACAAACAATGATTGAAACACAAGTATCAAAAGGTATCATCAGTACCTATTTCGACAAACTCCAACGTAATCTGAATCTCGACGTAGCCATTGTGGGCGGAGGCCCCTCAGGCATCGTCGCCGCCTATTACCTCGCCAAGGCAGGTCTCCGTGTAGCCCAGTTCGACCGCAAGTTGTCTCCTGGTGGCGGCATGTGGGGAGGCGCAATGATGTTCAACCAGATTGTCATTCAGGAAGAAGCCATGCACATCGTCAAGGACTTCGACATCAACTATCAGGCCTTTGAAGACGGACTCTACACCATCGACTCCGTAGAGAGCACATCTGCCCTGCTCTACCACGCCGTTCATGCCGGTGCCACCATCTTCAACTGCTATTCGGTAGAAGACGTCATCTTCAAAAACAATGTTGTCAGTGGTGTTGTGGTCAACTGGACTCCAGTACTCCGTGAAGGCCTCCATGTTGACCCGCTAAATATCATGGCGAAATGCGTTATCGACGGCACAGGTCACGACAGCGAGATGTGTAAGGTCGTTGCCCGCAAAAACGGCATCAGCCTCGACACAGCCACCGGCGGTGTTATCGGCGAGCGTTCCCTCGACGTAATAGAAGGCGAGCGCATGGTCGTAGAAGGCACCCGTGAGATCTACCCCGGCCTCTACGTCTGCGGCATGGCATCGTCTGCAGTGGCAGGCACTCCTCGCATGGGGCCCATTTTCGGTGGCATGCTGATGTCAGGAAAGCGCGTTGCCGACCAGATCATCGAGAAACTCAAGAAATAACCATCCATCTTCATCCTGCAACCTATGAAATGGATTGTCATCACCTCTCCCGACTTTCTGCCGGGAGAGGTTTCTACCATCGACACCCTCTTCCGCAGCGGTATCGACCTGCTCCATGTGCGCAAGCCCACCGCCTCGGCAGACGCCGTCAGACAGTTTCTTGCCACCGTTCCTACTCAGTGGCTTGGTCGCATCGTGCTCCACGACCATTTCCACCTTGTCGAAGAGTTTCCCCTCCACGGCATTCACCTCAACCGTCGCAATCCCCAGCCCCCCGCTGCCTTCCACGGCAGCCTTTCCGCTTCGTGCCACAGTCTTGCAGAGGTAGCAGAGCGCAAGACCCAGTGCGACTACGTATTTCTCAGTCCCATCTTCAACAGCATTTCCAAGACCGGTTACCATGCCGCATTCCAGGAGTCCGTCCTGCGGCAAGCCGCCCATTCTGGCATCATCGACCATCAGGTAGTAGCCTTAGGTGGAGTCACCGCCCGCCATCTCCCATACCTCAAGTCCCACCATTTCGGTGGTGCCGCATTCTTAGGCGACATCTGGCAGCGCACCACTCTCCCCTCCTTCACCGCCTATCTGCAACAGATCTCGCAAGAGATCTAATGTCTCACAGATTTTCATGTTGGTACTTTCGAGGTTTTTGTTAAGAAAAAAATCCGTAATCCGTGTGAGATATTAAAAATCCGTGTAACACATTACTTTCGTATGAACTTGAGTTTCTGTGGGTTGATAGTCAGAATAGCAACGGCAACGAGAATCAGCATCCCACCGACAACACCAATAAATCCCAAGGGTTCACCCAGTATCACAACACCAACCACCATGGCAGTCAGCGGTTCAAAAGCACCAAGAATAGCCACGATCGTACTGTCGATGAGTTTCAGCGAAACAGTCACGCAGATATTACTTATTGCCGTAGGAATCAAACCTAAGAGCGCCAGGTCAAGCCAGCAACTGCTGTCAGGAACTTCTTCCACCCCACCGTTGGTCATCAGACTATAGGCAATCAGTAGCCACATACCCGTGAAAAACACATAAAAGGTGAGTTTTAGACTCGCGATGTGCTTCACTTTCAATCGAGGCACAAGGATGAGATAGATACCATACGCCAGTCCAGACGCCAATCCCAATAGGAGACCAATCATCGAGAAGGTGCCATCTCCAGAAAACACACCAGTCATCATCATCACACCCAGAGAGGCTAACAAAATACTAGAGGTGAGTTTGATGGAGAACTTATCACCGAGAAATGCCAGTCCGATGAGTGCACACCAGATGGGGTCGGTATAAACCAAAGCCGTTGCAATACCCGACGACAGATACTTGTAACATTCAAGTGTTGCGAGGGCTGTGGTAATATAGAAGAAGGCAAGCAACACGATACGCAGCAGTTCTGACAGACTCACACGCATATTCGTCTTACGCAACAGGAGAATGGCAAGCATGGCTGCCGAACCAAACAGAAAACGATATACCAGGATGCTAACATTATCCATTCCTGCAGCAATAACAGGAATTGAAAACAAAGGTATCATTCCAAACGATACACCAGAAATGATACCATTAACCACACCGCGTAACTGACTATTCATATGCTTTGTACAAAAGAGCTGCAAAAGTACATGATTTTTTTTGAAACACAAAATATTCTGCATCAAATTTCCATTAAACCTTCATGACTGATTCAGGCCATACCCTAACCATTGTAAAATACATCAAAAAGTAATAGGCAGAAGGCTTGGCTGTCTAAGAAAAAAATAGTATTTTTGCAGCCCGTGATTGACGGTCAACCAAACGATAAAAGAAAAATGGCAAGCAAAACAAAAAAAGATTCTCGCGAACGCCGAATCTATCAAGTAACCCTCATGGGCAGCGTGGTCAATATGGTATTGCTATTGGCAAAATTTGCAGCAGGCATTTTCTGCCATTCCGCAGCCATGATAGCCGATGCCGTACACTCGTTAAGCGATTTCCTTACCGATATCGTAGTGATAGTCATGGTCAGGCTAAGTAGCAAACCTGCCGACAAAGACCACGACTATGGACATGGAAAGTACGAAACCATTGCCTCGTCGATAGTAGGAATGGCGTTGATGCTTGTAGCCATCCTGCTGGCATGGAACGGCATCATGAAGATCATTGACGCCATCCACGGCAAACAGTTAGAAGTCCCAGGAGTGTTAGCATTCTTTGCTGCCATCGTCAGTATTGTTGCCAAAGAAATCGTATTCCGCCTGACGCGCCAAACTGCACGTGCAGTCAAATCACAAGCCCTTGAAGCCAATGCCTGGCACCATCGTAGCGATGCCCTTTCGTCAATCGGCACAGCCATAGGTATTGGAGGAGCCATCATGCTTGGTCAGCAATGGGCAGTCCTAGACCCCATTGCCGCTGTTGTAGTGAGCTTCATGATCTTCTATGCCGCCTTTCGCATTTTGCGTCAGGCATCAGGAGAACTCTTAGAAGAAAGTCTTCCTGAATCCGTAGAACAAAAGATTTGCGACATCGTCTATCGTGATCCGTTGGCAAGCGACATCCACCAACTCTACACGCGTCGTATAGGCAATAATATCGCCATCGAAATGCATCTTCGTTTACCAAGCGACCTCAAGCTCTCCGATGCCCATCAGCATGCCTCCTCCATCGAACGGGCCATCCGAGCTGAGTTTGGTGCCGACACCCACATTATGCTGCATATTGAACCAACAAAAGATTAGTTCTGATCTATGATCTATGATTTATGATTTTCGTTAAAGATCCTCCAGGATTTAAATTCTCCTTCCATTAAAACATGTTATGCAGAGCGAAATTACAGCCAAGACGACTCCAACCGTGCACACACCCATCCATCCCTCACGCATCCAAGCCAATCCGGCACAATAGGTGCCAAGAGAACCACCGATAAAATAGGTAGTCATGAAGATGGTATTGGCCCTGTTTGAAGCATGAGGCACCTCCTGAATGCAACCACTTTGATTGCTTAGCTGCAGACATTGCAAACCAATATCCACCAAGATGATAGCCACCACAAGTCCCATAAAAGTATCACCAAACAGATAGGCCGTACCCCACGCCACCAGTTGCAGGCAAGCCCCATAAACACTCATCTTTCTTATGCCCCATTGGTTCACGAGCTTGCCCACACCGCTTGCCGCTATGGCACCAGCGATACCACACAATCCCAATGTTCCAACCATCTCGCTACCAGAGAAGAACGGCGCTTCAGCCAACCGGAAGGCAAGACACGACCAAATAGCCATCATACTGCCAAAACTGAAAGCGGCACGTACGGCATAAAGCCGTATGCGCCCGTTGCTCTTAACCATATCAAACACGCTAACCATCAATCCCCTGTATGAGCCCACATAGTTGCTTTTTATCTGCGGCATAATCTTGAGCGTAAGCACCATACACAGCACCATCACCAGAGCTGCGATGACATACATCTCGCGCCAGCCAAGCCATTCGCCGACGTAACCGCTAACCACCCTCGAAGCAAGAATACCCGTCAGCAGTCCCGACAGAACGCCCCCCATATTCCTACTTTTGTTCTCCTTCTTAGAATATTGTCCTGCTATAGGTATGAAAAACTGCGGAATGACAGAGCAGGCGCCCAATAGCAGAGACGCCCCCCATATCATCCATACCCGATGGGCAACAGCAATGACGACCGCCATCACGGCAGCCACCGTCATATTCACAACAATGATGCGTCGGCGCGAGTAGAGGTCGCCCATAGGAATTAGGAAACACAAGCCAAGCGCATAGCCTATCTGCGTGACAACGGTTATGAGGTTTGCCTCATGTTGGCTCACCCCAATATCGTGACGTATCATCTCCAGCAGAGGCTGGTTGTAGTAGCAATTAGCCACAGTAAGTCCCGCAACAACAACCATTGTGATCAACAGGCTGCGCGCTATACCTTCATTCTCTTTCAGTTGTTTCATTTCTATTCTTATGCCAATTATCTTATTAATTTATCCATGTGGATTGTACGTGATTGCAAAATTACGAAATAAAAACATATAATCAAAAAAATATCGTTCTTCAGAAAGACAATTCAACCACAGTATTTGTTCTCTTTCTTATAGCCTAAATATCACTTATGGGAGCAATTATATGTCACCTATTAGGGGGCAACAATATGTCACTTATGGGGGTACGTTTATATGTCACTCATGGGGTACATTCACATGTCACTTATGGGGGTACGCTTATATGTCACTCTTTGAAAGGCAATGGGTTAGGCTACCTATTTTATTAGAAATATCCTAAAAATTTTGGTGCATTCTTAACAAATAACTACTTTTGCAAAAAACATTAAGAATATGGCAAATTTCAAACTTTTCGATCCTATGACAATGGACAGCAATACGCTTCCAAATGTAGCTGGTAATTACGTTTTCCTTTTACGCAAAGGAAGTCAATTACCTAAAGTAGACATTGAGCCCAAAATACCCGAAGTCACTTTAGATGGTAATACTTATCAAGCAATCTATACCGGTATTGCAAGTGAGAATCTCAGACAGAGGGTCTACCGCACTCACTTTGTAGGCAATAACGCAAGTCGTTCAACCCTAAGAAAATCGATAGGTAGCCTTATCGGATATGATTTAATACCACGAAAAGAGGGTGATTTTAAACATAAAAAATTCAAACCGGCTGACGAAGAAAAGTTGACTGAATGGATGATGAGCAACCTGTTACTTGCCTTTGTTAAAAATGCTGCCCCGGAACCGTGGGAAGAAAAACTTACCGAAGAGCAAAACCCGCCTCTAAACCTTGAAAAAAACACCAACATGGTGAATAAAGAGTTCAGAGCTTTGTTAAGTAAGTTGAGATGCAGACCTGTTATTGGATCTGCAGAACACTTCACTTCTTCTATGAAAACAACAATAAAAAAAACAATACCTACACAATCTTGTTATCCTATAAATGGAGGAAAAATGGTAAAAATTATCCGTAGAAACGTCAACTTTAACAGAGAAACCAACAATTTCAGATGTAAGTTTAACAATAGTTCAACCTTTGATATTTTAAGAGTAGAATGCTCTTATAATGGAGAAACAAAAGTGTATGAGATAGAGTCAAAAAACCTGACAGGTAGAGAGTCTATCACATTCTATGCCTATCAGAACAGTGAATCATTCACTATTGCATGGCAAAAAGCTGTTGCAGATTATATAAAGGAGATAAAGTTATGAACCTCTACCAAGCAGAAATAACAACAGACGCAGACTTCGTTACCATAACTGTGAATGCAGATGATGAAAACGAAGCTATTTCAATCGGAGTCGGTATGTTTGATGCTGGCAATTAGATACAGCAGGCTCTTCTATTGTAAATATCGCAGCATTTCCAGCTTGCATGTAAAAGGAAATAAATCTGAGTTTATTAGAACATTATAAAGAAAATGGGGTGACTTGGAATCACCCCATTTTCTATGAACTTGTTCTTATGGCTTATGTCGCTTTTCAATATTTAGATTGTGCTTATTTTTTTGATTGTTCTTTATTTTCCAGTTCTGCCTTTTCTTTATTCATTATATCAAGCCATTTGTCAAAGCCGAGTCTTTTCGTCTTTTCCATTAAGCCCAATGCACCTTCTGCTTGATTTACTTTTCTAAACTTCTTTCCTCGATGCACAGAAATGTATATATTAGAAACAAACTTGCGTTCACGCGCACTAAACCTATCATTTTCTATTGCCCATCGATAGACATCAAACCATAAATGCGCTTCTATTTTATTAGCACGATTGACAATCTCCTGTTCTTCATCATCACAAGACTCCACAATATTTCCTTCCGACGCAAGAAGGTTGCCACCAATTTTTATGGCATCCTCTAAGCTATCCTTCATATCGTTCCAACAAGCCACACTACGTGCCCATGATCTTTTCTGATTTTGCATCAAGTGTTTCTTTGCTCTACCTACAGCTCGTTGTATGTGAGCTTCCAACTCTGGTTGCAATATCTGAGCATTCCATAATCACACGGTCTTTAGGATATTCTTCCTCAAATATCTTCTTGTCATAACCAGTCAACAAGTTGCGCTCATTACCATATTGACCTCTCATGCGTTCAAAAATACCACTTCTTTCCTGTTTTTGGTACAATCTCTGTTCTACTGATTTTTGAAAATCGAGCAGAAAGTAGTTGGATTTTGATTGTAGAGCCTTGAATTGGTGCTATTTTGTTTAAAAATAGATGTAAAACGCAATAACATGGATAATTATTTCCGTAATCTTTCTTGATTATCCAAGATTACTTTTACCTTTGTAGACCAAGAAACACATGAAAGGATATGGCACGAAAGAAAACGGAATCGGCAAACAGTATTTGCTCATAGAGTACAATCCTGATGAACCTGCAGAATTAGGAGAGTGTGATATACTGAAAGCACAGAGGAAAGGCAGTGACAGGTACATTCCTTTTGTGTGTAAGATTGGAAACATAAAGGTTGGCAATAATGACTGATAAAAACAAACAACTATACCTTGATTTCGAAGCCTACGAGCGTGTGGCAGAGCCACATAAGCGCGAAAGGGCTTCGGCATGGCGCACGGCTATAGGTCTGCAAGATGTTGATGGTCTGAAGGTGTCTGACTATCTGAAAGAGACGGCTGTTAGGCATATTGAGGGCGATATTACTATCGACGATGTTCGTGAACAGTTGAAGTCGTATTATGTCAACAAAACTACGCATGATGAGGACGATGCCGAAAAGGAAGAGGCCGACCGTGTGGCTGCCAATATAGCCAAGTTACTGAGTGAGCAGTCTTTTTCGTTCACAGTATTAGAGTTTTTGAATATCCATAGGCACTTGTTTGAGGGTATATTCAAACATGCAGGTGAGGTGCGACCTTATGACATCAGCAAAAAGGAATGGGTACTGCAAGGCGATAGCGTTGTGTATGGCCGTGCTGCCGACATTATGATGGCGTTGCGATATGATATTCAGCAAGAAAAGGACTTTAGTTATAAAGGACTGTCAACGGATGAAATTATCAGTCACATTGTAGATTTCGTCACCTTGCTATGGCAGAACCATCCGTTTCGTGAGGGCAACACACGAACAACGGCTGTGTTTGTCATCAAATATCTGCGCTCTATCGGTTTCAAGGTAGACAACGATTTGTTTGCCGACAACTCTTGGTATTTCCGCAATGCCCTTGTTCGTGCGAACTATCGCAATCCGTCAAAGGGTATAGAGCCCAACAAGTCATTCCTCATCAGGTTCTTCCGTAATTTGATGTTGGGCGAACATCATGAGCTGAAGAACCGTTATATGCTGATTGGATATGCAGATGTTGGCGACACCCATACAAGTACCCGTACAAGCACCCATACAAGTTTTGACGAAACGGCATCTACGTTATCTGAAAATATAAAACGGTTAGTTGTTGCGATTGGCACATATGAAAAGAGCGTAAAGGAAATGATGGAGGCGGTCGGTTTGAAGAATCGTCCCAATTTCCTTGAATATTCTCTTACACCAGCCATTACTGAAGGCTTGGTAAAAATGAAATTTCCGAACTCGCCCCGTCATCCTCGCCAGAGATATCTTCTGACCGTGAAAGGGCTAGCGGTGTATGATGAGTGTGTCAAATCAATGTGAAAAATCTGCCAGAGCTTGCTCCCCGAAGACGATCAGCCGAGGAACTCCGAGGATGCTTGGCTTGTCCAAGAACTCCTTTTGGAGTGGCAGCCTGATGCGGTTTAGGAAACTGTTATATTGTAACGCTTGAAATGGATATCATTGACCTGTTTCCATGACATTCTAACCCCCGCCATTGCTTGATAGGTTACTAACGCCCCGAATGGGGCAAAATTTTCATAGCATAGAGTAATACCCTGGGGGTGCGGATTATTTAGCCTAAGTCCTGTAAGTACAAAAGTAATTCAGTTCTGCTCATTTGGCTTAACGTTAGGAGCCAGAAAGCTGCCTTTCCCATCAAGTTGAGCAGTTTCTCGTCGAATTTTCGATAGTTTCTCGCTATTTTCTCGACCGACATTCGTTGCTCTTTCGTTCGTTTTTCGCTTGTTCCTCGTTCGGTCCTCGTTCGGTCTTCGATAGACTAACGAATAAGCAACGAGAGACGAACGAGAGACGAACGAGGACCTAACGAGAACCCAACGAGAACCGAACGAGAAGCTATCGAGAACTGGTCGGGTGTAAATCGAAGAACCATGGTCCTTATGTTGTAACCAGTTTGAGGTGCTTAGAGTTGCATTTGTAAACATAATTACGAATTTTTAATTGATAAGACTTGTGGTTTATTGCAAAGGCCTCATCCTTGTTTTGGAAATCAACCTTGGGTTCGCGTGCAAAGATACAATATCACACCCCCCGTTGTCAACCCTTTAGTCTGGATTTTAATTTTATTTAACTAATAATTTAGATTTTTTAATATTATAGAGACAAAATCCCATCAAAAAGC
The DNA here is from genome assembly GCF_002251345.1 of Prevotella sp. P4-119. NCBI lineage: Bacteria > Pseudomonadati > Bacteroidota > Bacteroidia > Bacteroidales > Prevotellaceae > Prevotella > Prevotella sp. P4-119. Next base: position 46,550 of record NZ_NPJB01000080.1, read on the forward strand.
ACACCTTTTAGATGAGAAACAACAGTTTATAAAGGTGTTGGATATTCCGTGGATCATAAAAAATCCGAGTAACTGCTCAGAACACGACATGAGATGTGAAATTGGTACTAAATGCTGTGTTTTAGCGCATGGCGTTCTCACGACTGGCGATTGACGTTCTCGTGACTGGCGATTGGCGTTATCGTGACAGGCGATTGGCGTTCTCTCCCCCAGCGATTGACGTTCTCTCCAACAGAGAGCGACATTACCATTAATTCCACAAGACTATAATTTAGTATTTCCCACAAATACCTGGCAACAAAAAGGAGGGTGCATCATAATGGGCAATGCACCCTCCTTGTCATCTGCTGGAAGGTATCATTTGAACTTCCATTCGTCGAATGTGATATTGTTTCCTTTTAGGACAAAACAGAGGTCCATTGTACCTGTCATATTCTTTTGAAGTTGGGATTCTATGAGTTTCATTTGCGGGGTACCGACTTTGATTGAAGCTATGACTTCTCCGTCCGGCCTATCCCGGCGGACTTCTATGATTCCGTTTCCGGATGCCTTAATTTCCAGACTGGAAGGTACTTTGTTGAATGCCACACCTCTGACAGCAATGATGCCAGTCTTGTTGGGAACGGTAACGGCATACATGTCCCCGATGCTTTTTCCATTTGTGAACTTGACACCTTGTGTGGCTGCTGTGGTTTCAGCCTGCTGGATGATGAACGGATTCATCGGCTGTATCTGTTTTGCGCCTTTCAGAGTCTGATTACCCATGTGGATATTCACGGTATTCTCGTCAACTTGTATTTCATCGACACAAACATTACGATAACCAGCTGTTGTATTGAAACTATGTTGCAAACTCATTGTATGATAGAATACATACCATTTCCCGCGGAATTTGTTTAGATGTGTATGATTGTTGCTGTAGTCATATCCATAATCTCCAGGGTTTTTCATATAGTTGTGCTGGTATTTCCAACTTTTGGTTACCAGCGGAGTTTTGCTAGTCATGTAACTCATGCAACAGGTGGTTGGTTTCTCTGTCTGGAGAGGCCAGTCGCTAAAATCTTGCCAATCTATGTTATAAGTATAAACGTATGTGCCGTTGATGTAGTTTAATTCGTTAGCTTCGAAATGATGGGGAGCCCTGATGGGCTTTATCGGGCCATCCACACTAATCATGTCTTTTCCCAAACGCATAATGCGAGCACATCCTCCGCCTACTGTCAGCCAACCTCTTCCTTTGTCATCGATGACTACACCCGGATCGAAAGCGGCTTTGCATTCTCCTGCTATGCCGGGAGTATTTGTGTCTACCAAACTATGATTCAGCGGGCTTGACCACGGTCCTATGGGGGATGTGGATGTCAGCACTGCAGTTCCATCACCGCTATTGGAGAAATAGAGGTAGAAGTGAGTCTTGCCGTCCGCTTCCTCACGTTTTGCGATCGACGGTGCCCATGATGTTTTTATCCATGGGGCAATGCTGTCTGTTTTAATAATTCCATGATAGGTCCAGTTTGTCATGTCATCGGAAGACATCATCACCAGAGATTTGATGTATTCGTAGGAGTTTTTTCCGTAACCGCCTATTGAATCATATTGTTGCTGATCGTTTGTTGCGTACACATAAATTCTGCCATTATATTCTACTGCAGTTGGATCCGCTGTAAACATAAAATCCAGCAGGGGATTTCCATCTCCTGTGGTGAGTTTAGGGGAAACGTCCGGCATGGTTACATAAGGCACGGAATCATTTTGCAAGGACGGATTTTCTCCGGCCTGCGCATTTTGCTGGTGAGATATCAAACATGCAGCAATGACCATTGATAAAACGGAGGTCTGGATGTTTTTCTTTTTCATTGTATAATTGGTTTAAAATAGTAATATGTTCGTTTACTGGCGTGTCATCGTTTTGGGCGGATGATGACCCTTCTGTAACTCGTCAGTGCAGGAGTTCCATTGTCTGTCACTTCACAGATTATATGCAGTTCTCTTCCTGCCGCATCTTGGGGGATAGGTAGAAAGGCTTTAGCTTTGTCTGCCTCTCTGATACTTACCGTTGAGGTGTAAGTACCCGCTTCCGGCATTATCCACCAATGAAAAGTCAGTTTATCTTTATCCGGGTCCGCAGATTCTGAAGCGTTTAACTGGAGTTCCTCTTCTGTTTTTGGTTCAATTATAATCGGACTCAATCCCTTTTTACCGTTTACGATGACTATCGGGTTACGGTTTCCTTTGCCGTATGCAGCCCAATCCATACGTGCTACGAAGTTGGCGAATATTGCGGGATAGAAGTATTTTTCATATTTCTCCGATATGCATTTGACTGCCGGATCTGCATTTGTGTAGCATGTTGTCAGACTGTCTGGTGACAGTCCCCATCGGAAATAGCCACCCCAACCTGTCTGGCTACATACGGTCGGATCGTTTAATCCATTTGGGGTTACATGTAGGAAAGAAGGAGTGTCGCCTTCCACTCCGTATTTGTTTTTCGGATATATTTTCCCTAGATTCCCGTGATTTTGTATATGAGTTGCGTATTCGTTCCAATTCTGGCTTCCTATGGCGTTCTGCACGATCCAGGCGCTGTCGTCCCAGAAAAAGCGGATATCCTTGCCGCAAGTCTTGCGGATCCATTGATGAGAACTGAAGGCATAATCCACAGGGGGGCCTCCGCATACATCTTGGTCTGTAATTGTATAAACACACAACTTATTCACAAACTTTCTAACTTCCGTTTCGCTTCGTTCCTGCTTGACAGTCCATATCGCTTGAGCCAGTGTATTTGCACCGCCCCAAACCAAGACCCATAAGGGACGGTCGTCCTTTTCGTCAACTAAGTCGATAATCATTTTGCTACCTTGTGAGCGATTCTTCTCTCCAAGTTTGGCTACACCTAAATCTCTGCTGCCAAATGCAGTCCTGCTACGCAAATAGGCAACACTTGGCCAATAGCCCAACGTTTGTTTGCCAGCTTCCTTTTCTACTGGCAGAAAACCCTTTTGTCCGGATCGTTTCATTAGATTCGGTAGATCCTTCTCGTAGGCATTAATTACTTTCTGCATGTTTTCCATCCATTCGTCCGGATAACTTCTCCCGCAGTTGTTCCATCCTCCTGTCGCAATCAGTCCCTCTATTTCATAAAGGTCAGCATGGACCAGCAGGCGGACCATTGATTCCATGTCATCGGGTTCAATGTCTGTCGGTGCAATATCCGTCAGAACGACAATCCGCTTTCTATGTTAAAATCCAAATATTTTGACCATTATTTTTAATTTATGCTGATATTTTATATTCTGGTGAGAAAATTTGGCGATTTCGGACCATAGCAGTGACCAAACGTATGAGTTTGTTCT
>NZ_NPJB01000081.1:0-2436 GCF_002251345.1 Prevotella sp. P4-119
CTGGGAATATCCTCCGCAATGTTCAACTCAGATTAATAAATGTGTTTTAGTTAGAACCGATTCTCACGTTAAACGAGAACGTCCAGTTGATGATTGTAAAATTGAAATATACGCTCATTGTTTTCTTTTGCGAAGGGGAAAAGAAAACCGGCACCGCGCCAAGGCTTCTGTCCTTCGACTGGTGCAAAATTAGAGAAGAAAAATGGTAGTAAAAACAAAAATCACGCCTGTTTCAGACGTGGCAAGTAAAGGCAAGAAAAGACAAGTAAAAGCAAGTTTTTTGTCCATGGATCACACGGAATTACGGATCCACGGAGGACACGGAGGACAGCGGAATTACGGATCCACGGAGCACACGGAGGACACGGAGGACTGCGGAATTACGGATCCACGGAGCACACGGAGGACACAGAATTACAAGCAACGGCGGGCTGAAAGCCCAATGGCTTCCATAGCCCAGGGCACCGCCCTGCGGATATAGGCAACATACCCCACCACGTCCTGTAAGGACAAAAGTAATAACCTGGTTGGCTGATAACAAAAATCACGAACTAAAAATCTTCAACTATAATCTTTTCCGTGTCCTCTGTGTGTTCCGTGGATAATAAAATTTTCCGATTTCCGTGTGACATATCAAGGGAGCACACCTTTCCCGAAGCCAATCAGTTGACCTGTGCGTTCCAGTTTTTCACCGACGGCATATAGATTTTGTATTGATGCAATATCTCCCACATCTGACCTTTACATCCTGCACGCGTGATCTTTTCCTGTTTCAACAGGCGGTTAACCTCCTCTGTTATCATGGTAGGCTTTGCGCCATCTATCTTATGCAGAAAGGCTTCAACCTCTTTTTGGTCGTTTTTAAACAAGGGCATGAGGGCACAGACAATATTGTCGGCAGGTTTGCTGATTTCCTCCTTTTCTTCATGATCATTTTGAGGTTCCACGGCAGGACCGTTATAAAAGTTTGCACCACTTTGTACGGTTATTTCCTGATGTTCGATATAGGTCACTTTATCGCTGAAATGGAAGTGTCGTTCACACTTTTTATCGTTCTCCATAAAATAATTATTGTTGTTTGATGGTTTGGTTTTCAATATAGGTGTTCGTGTTCACATGATAGTCGATGTGCGGTCTCGTTGCCTGTTGCAATGATTGCAACTCGTTATAGACTTGTGGAGACGTGTGTTGCAGTTCAAAGTCGCTGACACATTTGGTGATGACGGCAGTAGCCATTTCGCTATGCTGCTCCTTAGTCCAGTTTGCCAACCATTGTTGGGGAATACTCCTTTCAAGAGGTTTCTTTTCGTTTTTCATCATGTGGACTTTCATAGCCAGCAAAGACATAATGGCACGGATTTTCTTACGGGGATAGTGCATGTACCACAACTTTCCCATAGCACTCTCGCCATCCCGTAAAAACATCATGACGAAAACCGACGGAAGCGACGCTACGGCATCTTCGGCTCTGTCGCCATAGTAGCACAGCAGCTGCAACATATCATTTGATTCGGCATTGGCAAAAATTTTCTGACATTGCAAGCGACGCACCTCCGGACTGCCCATGTGGTCTAATGCCTGTTGCAGTCTGTCTTTACCTGCTTTGTACTGTGGATGATTGGGAGCGTTGGTCATCATCTCAATGATTCTGATGATCTGTTGGGTGGTTTCACAACTGATGGCACACCATAGATTTTCTTCAACAGCAGATAGCCATTCTTCCATTTCGCTATCCCACGGTTCACCGGCTTCGATCACCATTTCCAGGCAGTTGAGCATGGTATGAACCTGTACTTCCTGTGGACTGAGAGGCAATATTTTATCATCGTAATCCCAATTGGCAAATGGGCATACCGAGGGCAGACAAACGGTCTGCGGTTCAACATCTGTGACAATCTCCATCCACAGCACCCTGTGATCGCGATCCACCTCCACAATCTTGCCAAACATCGACCCTCTTCCCGAACTAAGAATCAGCGAACAAGCCTTTTCTCTGTCTGTTCCGCTGCGCACATAGCCCACAAAGCAACGCCCCCAATACACGATGACAGCATCCATTTCTCCAGGGTTGTCGTGTTCTATACTGATAGACATACGCTTCCCCATAGCCTTGTCGTAGAGTTCATCGAGTCTGTTGGCAAAGTCATGGTGACGTAGTCCGGTAATCGCAAATCTGTATGTGGTCATGATCAGGATTTTTTTGTGGGCTTTTTATTTTAGCGACAAAAGTAGTAAATAATTTCGAGACCACAAAAAGGAAATGGGAAGAATAACGCTTGAATTTTCTATTTTGGATTAAATCTATACTGGTGAGCGATGAAAACTATTTACTTTATGACGAAAATAACAAATAACAGATAACAGATAACAGTTTCCGTAAAGCAAAAAAATAGCACCTCAGAGAGAGAAGAAGTCAATTTTCAGGAATACAACACC
>NZ_NPJB01000082.1:0-1442 GCF_002251345.1 Prevotella sp. P4-119
TGAAATGCACCCCTAAAGTTAGACATAAAGCTTTTAGAGGTACATTATGAGTAGTTTTCATTCATTAAAAGAAAGATTAGAAACAGTATTAAAGGTAAAGTCTGGCGTACCCATCGTCCAGTTATGCAAAGACCTACACACAGGGCGTGATCAGATTCTCGAGTGGGTACGTCGTTATGATGAACAAGGAGAGGCTGGTTTAGTACGTCATAAGACCTACAGGCAGATTTCTTGTGCAGAAAAAGAACATTTAGTTCGTTTGTATCTGGAAAAAGACTTATCTTTGCGCGAGATTTACACCTCCGCAGACATCAGTCGCACTAATCTTGAGACATGGGTACGTATAGTCCGTAATAGAGGTTACAGTGCGTTGTATGAGGTTAAGCGCCGAGGTCGGAAGCCAAAAGACATGAAGCAGCAAAAGCAAGAAAAGTATGACTCCAAAGCAGAATTAGAGCGACTGCAGGCTGAAAACCTTCGCCTGAGAGCAGAGAATGCATTGCTAAAAAAAGCGAAGGCCTTGATGGAAGAAGAGGAGTCCAGGCTCAGAGGTTCTGGACGCAAGTCATCCAAGCATTAAGGCCGGAGTTTGGACTCAACATACTGTTGGAGATTAATGGGATGGCACGTTCCGTGTTCTACTACCACTTGAAGAAACTTAAAGAAGGTGTGGATAAGTACAAACACGAAAGAGAAGAAATTAAAAGTATCTTCCATGAGCATAAGGGCCGCTATGGCTATAGACGGATAACGGCAGAAATGCGGAACAGAGGATACGTCATTAACCACAAAACGGTGCAGCGCATCATGAAGTCAGAGAATTTGAAATGCCAGATACGCAAGGTAAAATACCGCTCTTATAAAGGAGAGGTTGGTCGTATTGCTCCTAATATACTGGAGAGAGACTTTAAGGCTAGTTCGCCTAATCAGAAATGGGTAACTGATGTTACTCAGATAAATATAAAGCAAACCAAACTATACCTTTCTCCTTTATTAGATCTCTTCAATGGAGAAGTGATCTCTTACAATATTTCTACTACACCCAATTTGGAGCAGATACATGACATGCTGGATAAGGCTTTTGCCAAAGTCAGTCATCTGAAAGGCCTTATTATACACACTGACCAGGGATGGCAGTACCAGCATTACGGATATTGCAGAAAACTACAAAGCCATGATATCATCCAAAGCATGTCAAGGAAAGGAAACTGCTTAGACAATGCTGTGGCTGAGAATTTCTTTGGGATAATGAAGTCGGAACTGCTATATGCAGAAAACTTTGATTCCCCAGAAGAATTTATCAAGGCTTTAGAAGAATATATTGACTATTATAACAATAAAAGAATAAAAATCAAGTTAAATGGTATGAGTCCAGTACAATACAGAATGACTCAATTAAATACGTAAATGTTTAACCCGTCCAACTTCTTGGGGTCACTATA
>NZ_NPJB01000083.1:0-40715 GCF_002251345.1 Prevotella sp. P4-119
TAAATAGTTATATCTCTGTTATATTGTCAATAACATAGACGGAAATTTGGAATGATGATTATTTTTTATTATCTTTACACCCAAGTTTGATAGACCAATGCAGAAAATAAATAGACTGAAAGAGATCCTGAATGAGAGAAGTCTGACAAATTCGTGGCTTGCCCAGCAATTGGGTGTAAATCCGCTAACGGTCTCGAAATGGTGCACAAATTCTTCTCAGCGGATGTTACAATAGTGTTGCGGAATTAAGGTATAAGAGACAAGAAATGTAAGCAACAAGAAATATAATTGTACTCTTTTGGGTGCAATATAAGATATTTTTTTTACTATATTTGCAGACTATAATAATCAATAACTGATGTGTAACCAACATGAAGATTATGAATGTTAAACAATTATTCCTGTTGTCAACTTTATGCTTGACAATGGGTACCACACAGGCTCCTGCGCAAGGATTTCTGAATAAGTTGAAGAATAAAGGCGCAAAACTTGTAAAACAGGCTATGCCAGACGCAGTGAAAGACGTAGTAAACACGGTGGAGAAAACTGAAGGTGAAGCTTCGAAAACCCGAAACCGTGTGGAAAGCAAGGTGCGCAACAGAACAAGAATGCAAGGCAACAGCACGATGGCTGGCGGCGGCGTGACGCTGAGTCCTAAAAAGAAGGAAATAACCATAAAACTCTGCCGTGGTCTTGGCCCATCGACATGGTACGGACGCAAAAACGCGTGTTCACCGCAGCCTCCTGTCTGCTCCAAGCAAGACAGCTGGTACAGGTCGCTCCCCTTCATTCACGACATGGACAACGCCAGCCTCGTGGCTGAATCACAAATGTTGAAAAAATGGATAAGAAGTAATTCGTCAGAGACATGCTCACCAGTGGTTGTACGTCGCGAGGAAAACACAAGGGAAATGGGGGAACGCACAAGGGCGCTTGACAACGCCGTGAGATACCTCAACGGAAGCGTCGAAGAGATGCCTGAAGTGTTGGAGAGCGGAGCGTTCAAACGCGCCATGCAGTCAGACTGTTCGCCCCTTTACCCCTCGCTGGAGTCTGAGACGGTGACATATCTCAAAAGCATCAACCGCACCACAAAGGAGGTAAAGGTGACTGTGTATGAAGGCAATTCGGCTTACGACAATAAGATGAACATTGACGAGATGTGGTTTGAAGTGAACCCTAGCGAAAGAACCGCCAAGCTGCTAGAGATGGACGACGAGTCGGCAGGCAAAGACTACACGGTGCCCTCATCCATACGCTTTGCCGGCCACCTGTTCAGGGTGACCGAGATAGGAGCATCAGCCTTCAGTGAGAAGAAGGTGAAGAGCGTGACGCTGCCGATGGGCCTGAAATCAATCGGTGACAATGCTTTTATGAGTTCCGCTATTTCAGAGATCAGCATTCCTGCAACAGTGACGAATATTGGTAAGGGAGCCTTCAGCAACATTCCTACACTCAAAACCATCAGCGTGCCCAACAGCGTGAAAACCATCGGACATAGCTGCTTTGTGGCGTGTACAGGACTGACAGAGGTCAAGTTGCCCGCACGTCTTGAGAAGCTCTGGAACAACATGTTCAGTGGTTGCAGGTCGCTAACAAAGGTTACGCTGCCACAAAACATCGACAAGATAGACACCGGAACCTTTGAAGACTGTATTTAGAGCCTTATAACTAACCATAACTTACTATGACTAACTAACCATAAAGTATTGATTTTCAACACTCTTTGTTTTTTAATACTTTCTGAGTGCTTTTTGGCAGTTCCCGATTTTCCACATATTTTTGCAGCGTATTTCTACCGTGGAGAATTTGCGGAGCTTTTATTTTGTCATATTGTGAACGTAGTTGACAAGGGTTTACGAGTGGTTACGATGAAGGACAGATTTGAAGCTGATAGGCAAAAAGCGTTATATCGTGGATTGGGTTGACAAAGGTTGTCAATGGTTCACTTCCGTTTACTCCATAGGTGGAATACTCAAAGTATGTAGAACATAGCAATATCATAGAGTATGAGACCGACAAGAAAATGTGAATTTTGTGGCAAGACATTCGTGCCAAGAAGCGGTATGCAGAAATACTGTTCCGAGGAATGTCAGGCAGAGGCAAAACGTCTTAGGAAGAAAAGACAGCAGGAATTGATTAACGGTATTGAGCCAATCATGGATCTGCAACATCAGGAGTATCTTACCTTCTCCAAAGCTGCCATTCTGATGGGATGCACCCGACAGTATATCTACAAACTTGTGGCTAACGGAAAGTTGAAGGCATCAAGATTGAGCAGCAGAATGGCATTCGTAAGAAAGGCTGATATAGAGAAGATGTTTGAGGGTAATCCCTACAAGCGTGTGATTCCTGCCAGCAAGAGCAAACCCAATAAAAAGGCAAAAGCAGAAAAGCAAATACGAAAGCAGGAACCGACAAAAGGGAAAGAGGAGAATGAGGTGCTTGACTATTATTCTGGTGAGGAAGTGATGTCCATTTATAAGGTCAAGAAGTCTTGGCTCTACACCTCCGCCAAGCGCAACCAGATACCGATGTGCCGTATCGCTGGCAAGAACTATTACAGCAAACGGCATATTGATGAGTTCTTCGGTACTGCCGTTGACATCAACAGCATCACGGAATGGGTGACTGCTGATGATGTAGAGGATGCTTTCAGTATGAGCAAGTCGGCACTCAGGGCATATGCATATCGTCATAAGATACCCACCAAACGTGAGTATGGTCGCACCTATTATTCCAAGGAACATCTTGAAGAACTGCGCAGGACTGACCTCATGAGCGATGACAACTATTATACCACCGAACAAGTGCAGCTGTTGTATGGTCTGACAAGTGCCAATATCTGCCATATTGTGAGAGTTCACCATATTAGCAAGGTAAAAGTGGGTGTAAAGAACTTGCTTTTGAAGACGGATGTGGAGCGAGCAATGGCGGAAAGAGCAGCAAAAGGACTGTGATTTCAAATGATTTCAGCATTATCCATCAATGACTGCAAATAATTGGAGTCACGGAAGTATCATTCAGTTATTTTGCAGCCGTGAAGAGACACTTCACCATGAATAATCATCAATAATACATATCAGTTATGAGCAACATTTGCAAGACCGTATCATTGCGTACACGCAAAATCAAGGACGGACGCATGCTGTCCTATTATCTTGACTATTATCCAGGCTATCGTGACGAGAGCACGATGAAAGTCATCCGCCATGAGTCGCTTGGCATCTACATCTATGCCAAGCCGAAGAACCAGACGGAACAGAAGTACAACCTCAACCTTACGGCAAGAGCCGAGGCGATACGCTGCCGTCGCTTTGAGGCTATCGTCAACGAGCGTTATGATTTCTTCGACAAGGAGAAGATGAAAGGAGATTTCCTCGCCTACTTCAAGAAACTGGCAGACAAGAAGAACTCCAAGTGGCAGCACGTCTATATGCACTTTCGTACCTTCACGCAAGGCAAGTGTACCTTCGGTGAGATAAACGTGGACTTGTGCAACAGATTTCGTGAGTATCTGCTGACAGCACCACAGGGACTGCATAAGAACAGAAAACTACATATCAACTCAGCAGCCAACTACTGGTCAACTTTCCGTGCTTCAATCCACACTGCCTATCGTGATCGCAAGATAAAGGAGAACCCGAACGGTTTCTTGGAGCGTATCGAGACAATCCCGACTGACAAGGAGCATCTTTCACAAGACGAGGTTATCCGCTTGGCATCCACTCCATGCTCTACCCCTGCATTGAAGCGAGCCTTCCTGTTCTCTTGTCTAACGGCATTGCGAAAGAGCGACATCAAGAAGCTCACTTGGGAAGAAATACAGCCATACGGCAGCGATGGTGTGATGTATGTCACTACACGAATGCAGAAGACAAAGGACATCGTGCATAACCCAATCAGTGAGGAAGCCTTGGAACTGATAGGCTATTCACCAGATAAACGAGGTAAGGTGTTCCCCGATTTCAAAGACTCCATGACACAGGCACCATTGAAGAACTGGCTGAGAGAAGCAGGAATCACCAAGCATATATCCTATCATTGCTCACGCCACAGCTTTGCCTGTCTCCAGTTGGACGCAGGAACAAGTATTGCGGTTGTGCAGCGTTATCTCGGTCACAAGAATGTGGCAACAACAGAGGTGTATGCCAAGATTTCCGATGCCCAGAAGCGTGCTTCGGTTGGCTGTATCACCTTGAAGAAGTAACCATTTGACAATAACACGCAGAAAAGGACTGTTGGAATGATAGTGTTCCAATAGTCCTTTTCTCATTTTGTTGGTTCTATTTGCTGTCGTGGATAGAACCAATTCGACAAATACATTCCAATTTCTGTTGATATTAAAGAGGAACTGCAAATATCCCTTTTCTTCATCCTTACCTTTGTAGTCAGCAATTAGCGGCAACTGGCACTAACGAGCTGTTTCAAGTATGATTCAGAGTATGAAATCATATTAGAACGCTAATAAAGCGTAAAAGAAAGAGTGCCAGAGAACGTAAATGCTGTTTTTACATGCTTCTGCATCTAACTTTGTGGAAGTTTTTGAACGAATAACAATAAAACGAATACAATAATGATAGAAACCAAGACAACTTCAGATTGTACCATCTACGCTTTTGTTGGTACTGCAATTCTCGCCATCTCTCTTGTCGTGGCTATGTATGTAGGCAATGACTTTCACCAAAGTCTGTTTGTCGAGTCAATCATCTTTGTAGGGAGCAACATCCTGCTTTGGGCGATATTCATTTCTATGGTGAATTATCCCTATGAACTGATGACCATTGGTAGCAACAGCAAGACAAAGAAAAACGTTGTAGAAGCAGAGCCAGCAACAGAACAAGAACAGCCAAAGCAAACATTACCACAAACAGAGTCAGCACAATACAGTCATGAGGACTATGCCAAGTGTGTAGAGGCACAAGAAAAAGAAGCACAGGAGATAAAGGAAAAACGAACGAGAGCCGTACTTGACTATGTGCATCGTACCATGTCAAGGTTTCTGTATGAGGAAGATTTGCACAAGGTAATTGAGGCTGTCAAGGAATGGAGCAACGACACCAACTATACCCCGATAGCAATAAACCGTTTCAAGGAGATGGTTGAGAATATTCCTTTAAGGCACTTCGTGTGGAATATCGCAGAACGTTTGGGTAAACGTGATTACACAATGGCAATGCGAATAGCCTTTGTCAGGGCTTTATTTCCAAAGCCGTTTGAAGGCTTGGACTACAGCACATTGAAGAACCTGAAAGCACCATGTTCTAATGATGTCATTCCGATTGATGAGCCTGGCAATGGAGGATATGAGTTTCATGATATATCAGAGGAAACTCCCGAATAATCCCTATTGTTAGAGTTATTCCTTCGTGAATGACAAATGACTGTCACGAACCTCAGTAACGGAAGCATCATTCTGTTCCTTTGTCCCAGTTTTTTAGAACAACTTGTATATGACAAAGGAATTAACTTTCAACGACCTTCCAATGGTCGTTGCCCAGCTTCGGGATGAAGTGGTGGGCATGAAGCAGATGATCATCGGTCTGCAATCACAGAACAAGCCACACAAGGCGAACACGCACATACCTATGAGTGTGGAGGAAGCATCGGCATACCTGAAAATGCCGATGGCAACTCTCTACATGAAACTTGGCAACGGCAGCATTCCTGCCACAAAGCCAGGCAAGCGTTATTGCCTTTATCAAGACGAACTTGACAAATGGCTGGAGACAAACCGCAAGAATCCTGTACCTCTCACAGCAGAAGAGGAGAACGCTGCCATTCTTGCAGGAAACAAGCGCAAGCCCAAACCCTTAAACTGGTAATGTAATGGATGCGCTTGAAATTTGTAACAAGCTACGCTCGGAGGCTTCGGGCGTAGCCACTTCTGGCATTCCGCTTGACATATTCCCCCAGAAGATGCAGCAGATGATTCTTGATTTGGCAAGGACGGAAAACTATTCCATTGAGTTCACTGTCACTTCCCTAATATCCGCTATGGCAGCAGCCGTCGGCAACTCCTGCTATATCCGGATTAAAGGCAATTGGATTACTTCACCTATTCTATATGTCATTCTTGTTGGCAGACCAGGAGTCGGCAAGACTCCACCATTGAACTTTGCCTACAAACCGTTGCACGACATTGATACTGAGGAGCACCATAAGTTCAAGGCTCTAAAGAATGAGTATGCAGCCATTGTGGAGAGAAACAAGGGCAAAAAACGGACGGAATGGGAATCGTTACCTCCTGTACCAGTCCTGCATAAGAATATCATGAATGACTTCACACCAGAGATTCTGATGCGTAATCACGATGCCAACCTCAGAGGTGTGGCAGTTGTGGTGGATGAGATAATGGGGCTGTTCAACACCATCAACCGATACAACAACAGTTCTTTTGTACAACAGATGCTGTCGGCTCACAATGGCTTGCCTGTAGATGTTTCTCGTTGTAATCTTGATTGCCCTTTACGCATTGATTATCCTTGCATACAGATTGTAGGAACTATCCAGACTGGTATTGTGCATGAACTTTATGATATGGGATTCAAGAAGAATGGTTTTCTTGACCGTTTTCTGATTACATGCCCAAAAGGTTTGAAGATTGCTCCTTGGGTTAAGGTTCCAAAACAAGATGCTGCAATCATTGAAAGACCATTCCGTGTATGGAAAGAAATCATAGACAAGGCTGTGGCTCTTCCTTTTACGGAAGACATCTTCAATGTTCTTGACTTCTCTGATGAAGCCATTGACATATTCTATGATTGGCAGAATAAGGACATAGAACGGCAGAATGCCATTACGGATGAAAAAATGATAGACTCACGTGCTGCAAAAGTTCCTTTGAACACGGCTCGGCTTGCCTTGATATTCCAACTGTTCCGATGGGCTTGTGATGAGTCTCACAAGGATTTTGTTGATGCGGAGTCCGTGAATGCAGCCATACGGATGAGCGATTACTTTGAGAAGTCATACAAAAGGATGGATGACCTCGTTTCAACCGAGGCTACCGACCCTGTGAAGAAACAGGTACTTGACTCGTTGGGAAACAAGTTCGTAACTGCTGAAGCAGTAAAGGCTGGAGCGGATTTCGGTTTTGCAAGACGTACTGTCATGTATATGCTCAAAGACTTCTGTCAGAAAAACTTTATCATCAAAGACAAGCAAGGCAATTATGAGAAAGTACAGAAGTAGAACCACCACCTTGCACCGTTTGCACTTTGCACTTCTTGCACTCTTGCACAAAAGAAGCTGCATTTTGTGCCAAACAAGTGCAAAAGTGCAGAAAGTGCAAGGTGCAACAAGTGCAGAGCCTTATGAGTGAGTATAGATTCCATCTACAGAAATACAAGCTGGGCAACCGATATGCTTGCCCTCAATGTAGGCGTAAGCGTTGCTTTGCAAGATATATTGACGAGGAAGGACAGATTGTATTTCCTGACAATGTGGGGCGTTGTGACCATGAACAGAGTTGTGGCTACCATTATTCTCCATCTGATTATTTCAAGGACAATCCCGATGCCAACTGCAATGATGATTGGAGATATAAAACACCAATCAAAGAGTGTAGGAAAGAGAAACCTCTTCCAACTTTCATTGAGAATAAGTTGATGGAGCAAACACTGCATGGCTATTCTGTCAATCCTTTGTACCGATACATTTCAATGGTCTTTGACAAGGAGGAGACAGAACGGCTGTTTGCCTTGTACAAGGTCGGCACTTCAAAGAAATGGGGCGGTTCAACTATCTTTTGGCAGATAGATGTCAATGGGAATGTGCGCACTGGCAAGATAATGAAGTATGATGACAAGACAGGACACCGCATCAAGGAACCCCACAGCCTGGTGACTTGGGTACACTCGGAACTGAAACTGCCAGACTTTACACTTCGGCAGTGCTTCTTTGGCGAACATCTGTTGACAGATAAAACCACGACCAAGACTGTAGCCATCGTGGAGAGCGAAAAGACAGCCATCATTGCCACCCACTTCATGTCTGATTTCGTATGGTTGGCTACTGGAGGCATGAACGGATGTTTCAATAAAGATGCAGTCGAAGTCCTAAGCGGTCGGGAGGTTGTTTTGGTTCCAGACCTTGGGGCAACGGATAAGTGGAAAAGCAAACTTCCTTTGCTGCAATCAATATGCAAACAAGTTCTTGTCAGCAATATCTTGGAAGACAATGCCACCGATGAACAAAAGGTCAATGGTCTTGACATTGCCGACTTCCTATTGATGACGGAAACACCGCAGATGGCGCTACAAAGGCTGATAAAGCAACATCCGCCACTCCAGCATCTGATAGACTGTCTTGGATTGGTGTTGGTGGAAGAGTCATAGCAGAGTGGGTAAGGATCTGCGAGCACGCTTGCGTGACGGACTTTCACAAAAGTCCTAAACATAATAGGGACTTTTAGATTCACCTGCTGACGCTGTTCACTTAAAAAGTCCTTCTATTATGCTCAAGCTCCGCCCGAGACCTGTCACCAGTCATACTATAACAATGTTACAAACTCAAACAAGATTCTTATGGAAAGAAACATACCACGTGCCGCCATCCATGTAGGCACAGACAAGAAATCGTTCTCTTCCCAAGTGGGCAACGAGGCGGAACGCAGAGGTTGGGACGAGAAGCGTTACCAACTAAAAAACGCAGACATAGACAAGAACAACCATTATAACTACTCACGCAAGAGACTCAACTTTGAGATAGTCAAGGGTGGAAAGATTGTGCCTCTTGGTTCCCAGTCTGTGCCGTTGCATGAACGCTTGCAGCACAGACTTGATGAACTTGGCTTCAAGCCATATATGGATGCCAAGCGTCCCGACCAAGTTTCAAGGAACAGTCCGAACTGCACTGTCGGCATCATCTTCAGTGGTGACCATGATGTGCTTAACAGGCTTGCCTTTGGTGAAAAGAAACTCAACACGTCAGATCCAAATGCTGACCACAGCAAGGTGACATTACAAAAAGGCATCTATGACTGGGCATTGGACACCTACCGCTTTGCATGTGAGAAATGGGGAGAAGAGAATGTCATCAGCTTTGATGTGCATTGTGATGAGACAAGCATCCATGCCCATGTGCAGACCGTGCCTGTTGAACAAGTAAAACAACGTGGGCGCGTCGGAAGCAAGTATATCCACAAGGATAATCCAGAAAAGGTTCTCTCTACAAAGGAATGGAGAGCACTTCCAAAAGAAGAACGTGACAACTTCACAAAATCGGAAGTTGCAAAGGGTGTTGTTGAAAGGGTCTCTTATGCCAAAGTGTGGGGAGAGCGAGCAAAGGATAAGTCACAGTATTTATCACAACTTCATACCGACTATTACAACAAGGTAGGTCATAAGTATGGCTTGGCAAGAGGTTTCTCCTATGATGAACTTTCAGAGGAAGAGAAACGGGGACGCAAGCACAAAAACAAGGTGGTACTTGAGGCGGAACGTCAGGCGAAAGTTGCTCTTGACAAAGTGGAGAAATATGCTGTGCTTGCCACAATCGACAAGAAGGAGCTGACCATTCCTTTTCTCAACATCAAGGTTCCTGTTCAAGAAGCGATGAATGCCGTAAAGAAAGAACTTGCCATCCCTATTCCTACTCTTATCGGACAAAAGGCATGGCGTGAGGAGCGTGTAAACAACATCAACGCAGCTATCAAAGCTCTTGTCGTAGCCATCAATGCAGAACGTGACAAACAGAATGAAGGTGTACGCAAGTCTGTCAACAAGACATACACTTACTATATGCAGAATCTCAATAAGCAGATAGAGGAGAACAAGTCACTTCGTGCCGAGAATGATGCGCTAAAGGCAGAAAACAACAAAGTCAAACAACGCATCTCTCAACTTGACGAGAAGGCTGTGGAGCGAGTGACTACTCAACTTGTCTATGCGAAGGAAGAACTCGCCAGTGCCAAAAGTTATAATACCACACTTATGGAAATGTACAATGATTTGAAGGCTCGTTGGAATGCCATTTGGCAAGAGCCAGAAATGACTGATGCATGGAGACGAGTGGAAGCACGAAAGGAGGAAGGTGCAAAAGAAAAGGCTCGGCAAGAAGCCGAAGCTAAACGTGAAAGCATGGCTCGGCAAAATAGATACATAGGAGTGCTTGACAAGTTCATCCATGAGGGACATGAAGCTCTATCTTCCTTTGCCAAGACAGATAGAGTCAACTTCAACGAGAAAGAATCGGCTTCCATATACTATGGCATTATGGCATCTGCTGTAAAGCATAATATTGGATTGGACTCTAAAGCCTGTATAGAATCGGCAACAAAAAGGTTCTTGTCTGATATGTCTTGGCATGGTTTTACAGACTTCAAGCAGGAATGTGTCACCAGTTGGACAAAACTCTTCGCCACAAATGAAGTTCAATTCACAGACAAAGCTATTGACAACTTCCTCGCTTTTGTTGACCACATGTCATGCAGTGCAGACACATACGTTTCGCTTGGTGGCTCCAATGGTTGTGCCGACCAACTGACGAATTGGGATGGAACACAGAAGATAGGATTGGGAGCAATTAATAATAAGCCCTATCGTTCATCACGAAGATAAGTATTGTATAAAAGGTTGTAAAAATCAAGATGTGAGATTATCTAAAGCTTATCTCACATCTTGACTATAAAGGTATATTATTTCATTTGTGTTTCTTCCTTTTATTCTTCCCCATGGTCTGCCGTCATAGACGCTATGTAGAAGGCATTGGAAGTGACAACAGTTGCATTCTTGCTAATAGGAGCGACGAAATCTATTTGCGTATATCCCAATTCGCTTACACCTGCAACGACTTCCATCTGCTTGAATTGATATTTTACGTCATTGCCTTCTTTGTGTTTTTTTTCAAGCACGAACACATATTGCTTGCCATTGGCATTTACAATAGCATCGTCAGGCAAGGCTGGCACATTTTGTTTGCCCATACTGATGATGCCTGTCACATACATGCCAGGAATAAGTTCAGTGATGTTCTTTGTATCAATACCGACACGTACGGATATAGCCTTGGTGTCAGAATCCATCGAGCGATTAATTTCTCTTACTGTTCCCTTGAAATGAATATTCGGGCTATTGGTGATGACGAAATCTACTTTCTGCCCTTTAGCAACTTGATTGATATTGCGCTCAAAAACATTCAAGTTGCAGAACACAGCGGCATTGTTGGCTACTTGCATCAATGATTGTGAACTTTCCGTATAGCTTCCACTCTTTATGCTTATCTTCGTCACGATGCCAGAAATTGGAGCAGAGATAGCTACCTGCCGTATGATTCTGCCTTGTTTCACAAGGTTGGTGTTAATGCCAATTTGACGGAGCTGGTTGTAAAGCCCTGTCTGGCGAGCCAGTGCCATCTCGTATGCTGCTGATGCCTGTTGCAAGGTCTTTTCCACTCCTGCCTTCTGTGAAGCCAATGTCTTTTGGCGTAGCAACTCCTGATGTGTTACATTGGTCTCTTTTACAGCAATGAGATAGTCTTTCTGCAATCCTACGATTTCGGTATTCTCTATGTGTGCAACCACTTGACCTGCTTTCACCAGCTGTCCTTCTGTTACATAAATTTTGCGGACAACACCTCCTACGAGAGAAGTCACGTCTGCCATATCCTGCGGGTTGAGCTGAAGTTCGCCATTGGCACGTATCACATTGTTGAGAGAGCGACTCTCAACCTTGCCGAGCGTAATGCCAACCGTCTTTATCTGTTCTTGAGTAAGTTCAATGGTTTCATAGCCTTGCTCCTCTACTTTGTTTTCCTTTACTTCTTCCTGCTTGCCTTTTGTGCATGATGCAAGAAATATGCTGATGACAGCAATGATGATGATATTAAATGTTTTCATTGTTTATTTCCGTTGAGATAATTGATATTGATGATAGCTTGATTATAGTCGTTGACAGCATCTATGTAACGAAGTTGTACATCAAGAGCCGAAGTTTGGTTTTGTATGTATTCCACATACCCCATTTCTCCGTTCTCGTAGTTTATCTGAGATAGTTTCGCCATGAGTGCTGCCTCGGCGTTGCCTTGTCTTTCGTAATAATCAAGAACTTGTTTTGCTCTCATATACTCATTTGTGGCATCACGCATAAGCGTTTTCTGCTGCTGTTCTGCCAATGCACGCTCATTCTGCACCAACTCCACATCACGTTTGGCAGCCTTGACTTTTGACCGATTGCTTTTCCAAAACAGGGGTATGCCGATGCCTACCTCAAATCCCATGAAGTTACCTTTGGAAAACCTACTTCTGTCAACATTGTAAGGATTGAATCCTTTGATGACAGCCTGTGTTGTAAAGCCGAGAGTGAAGCTTGGCATATACCCCTGCTTGGCAAGCGAAACACTACGTTCATTGCTTATGAGGCGTGCTTGCATGTTTCGTCCAAGTGGCGTGTCTGAGAAATTAGTTTCCCCAAGATTCGCGTCATGTAGTTTTGCCAACCCCTCGTTTTGAGGAGTGAAGTCAGTATTGGTATTGATGAGCTGTTTCAACTGCAATAAATATTTCTTGCAGTCATTCTCTGCTCTTTGCAAACTTATCCGATTTTCATTCAGCAATCGTTGTGCATTCATCTGTTCCAACTGGTTAGCCTCCCCCGATTTGTACTTAGCCGATGCCAGTTGCAGAAAGTGCTGATATACGCTGTCTTGCTTTTGCAACACGAGCAAAGTGCTATGTGCATGAAGCCACGAGTAATATGCAGATGTTACATCTCTTACCAACTGGTTGCCTACTATTGCCACCTGACTTTGCGCAACGGCAGTCTCAGCTTTCAAGAACTTGTTTCGGGCGTTATACACCGTAGGAAAATCAAAGGTCTGGCTTATCAAAATGCCATTGTCTGGACTTCCGCCAGATGTCGGATCTTGGCTGAGCGTTATAGAGGTCTTTTCAATATCAAATGTTGTACCCTGCAAGTCTTTAGCTTTTCCAACTGCAATTTGCCCATTTCTCATATATAGGCTGTTGTCAAGAGCGAGGTCTATGCATTGTTGCAAAGACCAACTCTCATTTTGTGCGTACATGGAGGCGAATGCCATAGACAGTACGCCTAATATAAACAATCTTATTCTTGTCATACGTTTGTTTCTTTTTTCTTGGTGAATGTCTTATAAATAGATGGCAAGACAACAAGTGTCAATATCGTGGCTGTTACCAATCCGCCGATGACCACAGTAGCCAACGGTCGTTGAACCTCAGCACCGTCACCAGTTGACAAGGCCATAGGCATAAAACCTAAGGAAGCTACCAATGCGGTCATGATGACAGGACGAAGACGGAGCATACAACCATCTATCACTCGTTTTTTTACATCCGTCACGCCTTCTTTCTCAAAAGTATTGAACTGTCCTATCAGTACAATACCGTTCAGTACAGCCACACCAAAGAGGGCAATGAAACCTACACCTGCGGAAATGCTGAAAGGCATACCTCGCAGGCATAAAGCCCACACACCACCAATGGCAGAGAGAGGAATGGCTGAGAATACGAACAAGGTTTCCCTGATATTCTTCAACGTAGCATACAGCAAACCCAAAATGACGAGCAATGCCAAAGGAACTGCCAGCATCAAACGACCGGTTGCCTCTTGAAGATTTTGGAATTGACCGCCATAAGTGTAATAATAACCTGCTGGCAATTTTAGTTCCTTGTCTAAAACCTCCTGAATTTCATCTACTGTGGTCTGTATGTCTCGTCCTCTTACATTGAAACCGACAAATATCCTTCGCTGTCCATCCTCATGTGTAACCTGTGCAGGTGCATCAGTCAATGTAATCTGTGCTACTTGCTGGAGAGGAATTGTTCCACCATCGGGCAGAGGAAGGTACAGACTTTCTATAGCTTTTATATCATTACGTAAGTCCTTGTCCATACGCACCACCAAGTCGAATCGCTTGTCGCCCTCAAACACATATCCCGAGCGGCTTCCTGCAAAAGCAGTTTCAAGCACCTTGTTGGCAGTTCTTATCGAAATGCCATATTTAGCCAGCTGATCTCGGTTGTACTTTACTTGAATCTGTGGCAAACCTTGTACTTTCTCGACAAATGGGTCAGACACCCCGTCAACACGCTTGATAAGAGATGCCACTCGCTTTGCGGATGCTTGCAGAGCATCAAGGTCGTTGCCGTATATCTTGATGGCGACATCCTGCTTAATACCTGTAATCAGTTCGTTGTTTCGCATTTGGATTGGCTGTGTCAATTCGGCTTCCATTCCAGGAATAGCTCCCAAGGCTTCTTCCATCTTTTCCATGAGTTCGTCCTTTGTCTTGGCAGATGTCCATTCTGCTTTCGGATAGAGGGCTATAAGCATGTCTGCTCGTTCTATAGGCATTGGGTCGGTTGGAATCTCTGAACTACCGATGCGAGTTACCACCTGCTTCACCTCCGGGAACTTAGACTTCAATATCTTTTCTGCCTGAGTGCAGGTCTTCACCATCTGAGAGAGTGATGTACCTTGTGCCATGCTGATTTCGGCTGCAAAGTCACCTTCTTCAAGATTCGGGATAAACTCACCGCCCAAACGAGTGAAAGCGAAAAGGCTGATGCCGAACAGCAGCACCATGGAAGCTATGAGCACCTTGCTATGTTGCAGACTTTTGGTGATGATAGGCTTATACCAACTCTGTAACTTGTTTATCAGACGGTCTGACAAATTAGTCTTATGTACACTTTCCTTGCTAAGAAACAGAGCACTTGCCATTGGTACGTAGGTAAGCGAAAGGATAAACGCTCCAAGGATGGCGAAGAAAATGGTAAGTGCCATCGGACGGAACATCTTTCCTTCTATACCAGCCAATGTAAGCAATGGCAGATATACCGTCATGATAATGATTTCGCCAAAGGCTGCACTCTTACGAATCTTGGAAGCGGAATGATATATCTCCTTGTCCATCTGCTCTTGTGTTAAGCGCAAGCCATGGTATTTGTCACGACTGATACCTATATGGTGGCATACGGCTTCTACGATAATCACTGCGCCATCCACGATCAAGCCAAAATCAATGGCTCCCAAACTCATGAGGTTTCCGCTGACACCAAACAACCGCATCATACCAAAAGCAAACAGCATAGCGAGCGGAATGACGGATGCCACCACCAATCCTGCCCTATAATTACCCAAGAACAGAACGAGTATGAACACAACAATGAGGCCACCCTCGATAAGGTTGCGGGTGATGGTTCCAGTAACACGGTCTACCAACTGAGTGCGGTCTATGAATGGTTCTATGACTACACCCTCTGGCAGACTCTTCTGAATCTGCGCAATACGCTCTTTTACGTTCTTAATAACTTGCTGGAAATTCTCACCTTTCAGCATCAGTGAGATACCTGCCACCACTTCACCCTCGCCATTGCGTGTAACTGCACCATAACGTGTGGCATAACCATATTGTACTTTTGCAATGTCACGTATCAAGATAGGCGTGCCATTGACTGTCTTGACAGGGATACGCTCTATGTCTTCGAGTGTTGAAACAAGTCCCAAGCCTCTGATAAAATACTGGTTACTATTTTTCTCTATGTAGCTTCCGCCTGTGTTCTCGTTGCCTGCTTCAAGGGCATCGTAAACTTCTGTAACTGTAAGACCAACAGCATTGAGACGGTCGGCATCCACAGCCACTTCATACTGCTTCACATATCCACCCCAGCCGCTGACTTCTGCAACGCCAGGTGTTCCTGACAATTGCTTGCGGACTATCCAATCTTGGATGGTACGTAAATCTGACAAACTGTATTTGTCCTCATATCCCTTCTTTGCACGAATGGTATAATGGAATATTTCTCCCAAACCAGTAGTGACAGGAGCCATACCTATGGTTGCCTTACCTTGTGGTATGACTTCCTCTGCCTCCTTTAGTTGTTGGCTTACCTGCTGCCGAGCCCAATATACATCTGCATCGTCATCAAAAACCAATGTAATGACAGACAAGCCGCTGCTACTGATGCTTCTGCGTTCTTCCACACGTGGAATGTTGGCCAAAGCCATTTCTACTGGAGTGGTTATAAACTGCTCTACCTCTTGCGCTCCCAATGATGGAGCTTGGGTTATCACCTGTACTTGATTATTTGTAATATCAGGTGTAGAGTCAAAAGGCAACTGCGACAACGACCATGTGCCCCATATAATGAGCACCAAGGTCAACATACCTATAGTTACCTTGTTATTGATTGATAATTGAATTATTTTTTGAAACATTTCTTTATCGTTCTAATTATAATTGTATAGTTAGTGCTAGTCCTCCTTGTTGTCCGTTATAATATGGATAGACAGTGTTTGTTCGCTTGGACTGTTTGTTGTGCATCTTGCGTGAAATCGGCTCATATAACTTGTATGCCAATTTCGTACACAGAATACCCAATCCTGCTCCAAATGCCACGTCTCCTATCCAATGCTTGTTGTTATACACACGCAATGCTCCTGTACTTGCAGCTATGACATAACCACCTATACCTATCCACGGTGAAGTGTCCTTGTATTCTTGCCACAAGAGTTCTGCCCCCATGAAGGCAACTGTTGTATGCCCAGATGGAAAAGAATTGCGACGTGAGCCATTAGGACGCATCTCTCTTACTGTGTATTTCAAGCCATTTACGGATATAGCCGTCAGCAAACTTGACAACCCCAACAGCATCGTTTGTTCTTTTAGGTTATGACAACTTTTTACTCCGCACAGATTTAATGCCAATACGCTTACAGCTGGCACATACTGTGTATAGTCATCAATCCCTATGGCTATTGGCTTGTGGGTTATAACCTCATGTCCGATAGCATAGTTCAGCATCCTGCCTTTATTCATAACAATAGCCTCTGCCGTTCCATACGACATAAGTGACATTGGTATAATATAAGGCACGACACTTGACCTCTTCATAGAAGTCATGTCTGTGCTATCTTGTGTGAATGTCAAGCTGTCTTTGCTTTGTGCATACGACAAAAGAGGAAAAGCCAGTGCGCCAAGCGCCAGAATTTCCTTAATTGACATTTTGCAATAACTAATGCCTGTGCTCCAAACACTGAAGCACTTGCAAGTTCATAATAAAAATGATTGATTTGTAACTATACCTTCCATATGAATAGGTATAGTCGCTGTACGTTGCCCCCCCTTAAAAGAAACAACGCTATTAGAAACGATAAAAAGGAGGTGCCCTAAGTCCATTTATCCGCAATAGTTCCGCCTTTATAATAATAGGTATGCGAGTGTCAAACACCGTCTTAGTTGGTTCTGACACCCATCCCATAATACGAGATAAAGCCCATACTATTGCATGATATAAATAATGTATGTTACTTGTATGTAAAGTCTTTACTGACACAACATCCCAACTGCCTTGTTCGAAGCACTTTGTTCCATCGTCCTTATGTGACGTATGTTTGTCATTGTCAGCGTTGTCGCTATTGCAATGCTCCACAACGGTACATACCGCACTTTCGTGATGATGGTGCGGTATAAACGACAATGCCAACAAAACAATTGTTGTCAAAGCCAAAATAGTTATGTAGAGCTTCTGCTTCATTATATTTTCAATTTGGCTGCAAAGATAGCAAATAAACTTTGCAACTCGGTTGCAAAGTTATATGTATACCATTTTTTAGATGCGTGAACCATAGTAAAATCTGTATGACTCCTTTGCTTTTCATACTGCGGTTTCAGTAGAAACACCTCATCCTATCCCTTTTCATTGGTTTTTGGTGTAACTAAAAGTTAAATACGTTAAATATTACCTTTTCGTATCTAAACAGAATCCACATAGCCACTTTTCTACCGTTTAGAGCGTATAATACTGATAATCAACTAATAATAGATACGAAGACTGCAAGGCGCTTGCACACATCGACCTCCCGCAGTCGGTAACGACCATTGGGGTGAACGCCTTCAAGAACACAGCCCTGACAGAGGTGCCTGTGACGACGAGTCTGAAACTTATCGATTCTAACGCCTTCGAGGGTTGCAACGGCCTCACATCTGTATCGCTGCCAGCAAGTGTGCAGATAGAGACTGAAGCTTTCAAAAACTGCAAGAACCTGAGAAAGGCAACCATCAGTGCAGAGCATAGAGGCATACCCGACGACATCTACATGATCTTCATGGGTTGCCCGTTTGCCCAAAAACCATTGACATCGGTGCCTTCTTGTGTAACGTTTAGTGAATAAAAAATGACAATAACATAGAAGTTGGCAAAAAAAATCTCTTATACGTATGAAAATTCAGCATTCGCTGGACTTTTTTCATATGTTTGCTATAGTTTATAAAACAATAGCAATATGATTAATTTCAAGAAGTTCAACAGTGTTATCTCACTCACATCGTATTTTACCTCTGATGACAAGTGCAAGCAAGCCATCATTGAAAGTCATAGGGGTGTTGGTAAGGAGCAAGACATTGTATCAAAAATTTGAGAATTATGGAAAGAAAAGTTATTTTATCTATCCTTAGAAATTTAAAAGTTGTAAGATTTGAAGAAAATGCGAAATACGGCTTTTTAGGAAACTTGTTTTATGAAGATTATGTTTTTGGAGTATATCTATTTGAAGACTCTGTGGGTCAATATATTTGTCTTGAATATATTGTGAATAATGTTAGTGATATAGAAGATTCTTTAAAGTCTATAGATGAACGAGTCATTGCAGGTAAATATATTGTTAAAGGCACAGACATTATTTTACAAACCTTCTTTCCTGTTTTATTTGAAGAAACTTTTTTTGAACGTCAAGTAAACAATTCAATGAGTGTATTACAACGAATGATACATATTTGTAGGCACTAAAAATGCAACCAGAAATGGCTGCGTTTTATAGGTTAATTGTGCCAACTGCTATGTTATTGCCAAAGTTTTTAAACTATGTTTATCAGAAAGACATCGTTCTAAGCAATATCGGAGTTATTGCTGTTGAGAAAATCGATGGCAAGATGAAGATTTGTAAAGTCCAAATGTGTGGTTTTTATGGAATTTAACCTATGTGGTATTAAAAAATCTAAATTATTAGTTAAATAAAGCTAAAATTTAGATCAAAGACTTGACAACGGGGGGTGTGATGTTGTATCTTTGCACGCGAACCAAGGCTGATTTTCAAAACAAGGATGAGGCCTTTGCAATAAACCACAAGTCTTATCAATTAAAAATTCTCATTTATGTTTACAAATGCGACTCTAAACACCTCAAACTGGTTACAACAGCAGGACTATGGTTCTTCGATAGACACCCGACCAGTTCTCGATAGCTTCTCGTTCGGTTCTCGTTGGGTTCTCGTTAGGTCCTCGTTCGTCTCTCGTTCGTCTCTCGTTGCTTATTCGTTAGTCTATCGAAGACCGATCGAGAACCGAACGAGGATTGAACGAATTTCGAACGAGAGAAGGACGAAAGAAGATCGAGAAAATGACGGAAAACCATCGAAGACTTGACGGGAAACTGTCCAGTTTGATGGGAGTGGTAGTTTTCTGTTTCCCAACGTTAAGCCAAATGAGCTGAACTGTCTTACTTTTGTCCTTACAGGACGTAGGCTAAATAATCCACATACCCACAGGGTGTTACCCTGGGCTATGAAGATATTGCCCCATTCGGGGCGTTAGTAACCAAACAAACAAAAGCAGGTGTTAGTAACCAAACAAACAATTGTGGGTGGTGTAACCAAACAAGCAATGGTGGGCTGGTAACACAACAAGTAAAGGCGGGCTGAAAGCCCAATGGCTTCCATAGCCCAGGGCATCGCCCTGCGGACATAGGACAATATCCCCAACCACGTCCTGTAAGGACAAAAGTAAAAGCCTGGTTCAATCCCAAATATAATCTTTAATAAAAATCTTTGACCAAAATGCGCTCGAATACCTCGCTTTCGGGGAGTATTTTTATGGGGATCGCATCGAGATGCTCGAATTTTTGGAGTAGCGAAGACAGAGTGAGAGCTCGCTTTCACTATGCTGAGTCACGACAAAAATAACCTATGGTGTAAATCTTAATGAAAATCTTGAGAATAATCTTTAACTATAATCTTTTCCGTGTACTCCGTTTAAATTCCGTCTAAGATCCGATGATTGATTTCTGGACCGTTTAGGTCCTTAGATTTTACATAAAGATTTCCACATAAGATTTCTTGCCGACAGGCAACATAAAATATAATTTTTAACAAAAATTTTTCTCCGTGTCCTCCGTGTGTTCCGTGGATAATAAAATTTCTGTGATTTCTGATTTCTGTGTGAGACCTTATCCGGAGCACCAACGCAAAAAAATAGAGGGACTGTTTGGTTATCCCCCTACTTTCAAGTTGTTCCATAGTGTGATTAGTGCCTTCATGTCCGGCAAAACAAGGTCGGCACCCTCGTTGGCAAGTGTTGCGTCGGGTAGTGGACCGGTATTTACAGCAATGGTGAAACACTGTGCTGCAACGGCAGCACGCACACCGAGTGGCGCATTCTCCACCACAATGGCTTCCCAAGGTTGAATGCCTGCTTTCTTCATTCCTATGAGATAAGGCTGCGGATCAGGTTTCCCTCGTGTGACATCAAAACTTGTCACTACCAGATCACTACATACTAAACCATGCAGATCGCTGTCGAGTTTGGCTAGTAAGGTGCGTTGACCACTACCTGTCACCACACATATCTTCAGTCCGTCTGCCTTGATTTGCTCCATCAATTCGCGGATATTGGGAATCATGCCAGTCTTGGGCAGTTCGGCAAAGATGCCAGACTTGACATTATACATCCGTTGCGCTTCCTCATCAGAGAGTTCACGTTGCCATTGTTGGCGCGCTTTGAGTTTGATGGTTTCCACACCGCGCATGCCCTCATAGAGGTAAGCCTCTTCTGGTGTCATGTCGATATCAAACGATGCCATAGCCTTATGCCAAGAGTAGGCATGGTTAGGCATGGAGTTGTAGATGACACCATCCATATCGAAAAGCACGGCTTTCGGACAGAATTGTCTGAAGCCGTGCTTTTGTTTATACGATTCTATTTCGTGCATAGATTCTTATTACTGTTCCTGTGCAAGACGCTCCTTGATAGCTTTTGAGTCTGCTTCATAACCGGGCTTTTCGAGCAGGGCAAACATGTTTTTCTTGTATGCCTCAACACCTGGTTGGTTGAAGGGATTCACACCAAGAACGTTGCCACTGATACCGCAAGCAATCTCAAATAAGTAGATGAGCTGTCCGATGTAGTATTCGTTGAGCTTAGGTACAGAGATGCGGATATTGGGCACACCACCGTCAACGTGTGCGAGACGTGTGCCGAGCTCAGCCATCTTGTTAACCTCGTCAACACGTTTTCCGGCGAGGAAGTTCAGACCATCGAGGTTTTCTTCGTCGCTGGGGAACAGCATGGTGCGGTTAGGTTCTTCTATGCTGATAACGGTTTCGAAGATGGTACGCTCACCATCCTGAATCCACTGACCCATAGAGTGCAGGTCGGTAGTGAAGTCGCAGCTGGCGGGGAAGATACCCTTTTTATCCTTACCCTCAGACTCTCCGTAGAGCTGTTTCCACCATTCAGAGAAGAAGTGGAGCTTGGGTTGGTAGTTGACCATAATCTCAATCTTCTTACCGGCACCATACAGACCGTTGCGCACGGCAGCATACTGAGCAGCGAGGTTCTCTTCGAAAGGAACATTCTTACCGCAGGCTTTCTCCATATCGGCAGCACCCTTCACGAGTTGCTTGATATCGAAACCAGCGCAAGCGATAGGCAGCAGACCTACTGGAGTGAGTACAGAGAAGCGACCACCTACGTTGTCGGGGATGATAAAGCTCTTGTAACCCTCTTTGTCAGCGCAAGTGCGAGCGGCGCCACGCTTAGCGTCGGTCACAGCTACGATAACGTGTTTTGCCTCGTCTTTACCCATCTGAGCCTCACACTGCTTCTTCAGCAGACGGAAGGTGAGGGCAGTCTCGGTGGTAGTACCAGACTTAGAAATGTTGATGACGCCAAATTTCTTTCCTTTCAGATAGTCGGTCATCTCTGCCAGATAGTCTTCACCGATATTGTTTCCTGCAAAGAGGATGGTTGGATTTTTCTTGTCTTGGATAAGCCAGCTGAACGAGTTGCCCAGAGCTTCAATCACTGCACGTGCACCCAGATAGCTTCCGCCGATACCGGCAACCACTACCACTTCACACTTTTCGCGAAGCGTATTGGCTGTTGCCTGCAATTCGTCGAGGAAAGACTCGGTGATGCTGCTGGGCAAATGGAGCCAACCCAAGAAGTCGTTACCCGGACAGGTGCCGTTCTCCAGCGCTTCCTGCGCTGCCTTTACCTTCGGTTCGAAGGCTTTCACTGCGCCAGCCTCAAGAAACGAGGCTGCTTTTGTGATGTCAAGTTTGATATTGCTCATAATTGTTGCAAATATAATTTGGTTATATATTATCTTTACTTTTTTTCTAATAGGGTCTGCCTCCTATCATCTGAATGAGTCGGTCAGCAGTTTGATCTCAATCTGTGGTGAGATGCGCTCGTAGAGTATGTTATAGACCGCGTCGAGGATGGGCATGTTGACATGGCAGTGGCGGTTTATCTCCTTCATACATTTGGTACCGAAGTAACCCTCTGCTATCATCTCCATTTCAATCTGTGCCGACTTGACGGAGTAACCCTTTCCTATCATCGTACCGAAGGTGCGGTTGCGTGAAAAATTGGAATAGCCCGTAACGAGCAAATCGCCGAGATATACCGAATCTACCACATTGCGCTCAATGGGATGTACCACCTGCAGGAATCGCTGCATCTCCTGTACTGCATTCGACATGAGTACAGCTTGGAAATTATCTCCAAACTTCAGACCGTTGCAGATACCGGCAGCGATGGCATATACGTTCTTCAGTACCGAAGAGTATTCAATGCCGATGACATCGGTAGAGGTCTTGGTCTTGATCACCTGGCTTGCCATGACGTCGGCAAAGGCGTGTGCCTTTTCGCGGTCAGCGCATCCGATGGTGAGATACGACAGGCGGTCGAGTGCCACTTCCTCGGCATGCGACGGACCTCCGATACATGCCAGATTGTCGTATGGCACATCATATACCTGATGGAAATATTCCGAGCATACGAGGTTCTCATCGGGCACAATACCCTTGATGGCTGTGATGACAAATTTATCGCGGATGCGTGTCTTGAGTTTTTTGAGGTGACTCTTCAGATAGGGCGACGGTGTGACAAAGACAAGGGTGTCATACTGTTGCACAATCTTGTTGATATCCGATGAGAAGTATATTTCGTCGGTATTGAAGCGCACACTCATCAAGTAGGCAGGATTGTGTCCCAACCGTATGAAATCCTCGATACGGTCGTCACGGCGCATATACCATCCGATGTGGTGGGTGTGTCCTACCACAATCTTGGCAATGGCTGTTGCCCAACTACCACCGCCGATGATTGCTATTTTACCGCAGTCGAACATTTCTTTTTAGTGTTTACTGTTTGTAGTTCTTATGCTCAATGTCCAATGTCCCGTTGTGGCTGTTGGCTTTCACCAGTATGCTTACAACAGAACATTGGACACGAAGTATTATGCGTTACTTTTGTCAATCCACTGCTGGATGACATCAACAGCAGGTTTGGTCATTTCAAGCTTGTATTTCTTGACAATGTCACCAATCTTCTGTTGCAATCCTTGGGCTTTCTCTTCCTTGATGTTTTGCACAAGGTTGAAACCTGCCTTACGCAGCACGGGTACCCACTCTTCGCCGACACCCACTTCTGCCCATTCGGCAACGCTGCTCTGTGGAATCTTCTTCTCTGGCTTCATCTGTGGGAAGAACAATACCTCCTGGATATAGGTCTTGCCTGTCATCAGCATCACCAGACGGTCGATACCGATGCCAATACCACTTGTAGGAGGCATACCGTATTGCAAAGCGCGTAAGAAGTCTTGGTCGATGATCATTGCTTCGTCATCACCCTTATCAGCCAGACGCATCTGATCTACGAAGCGCTCTTCCTGGTCGATGGGGTCGTTAAGCTCAGAATAGGCGTTAGCCAACTCCTTACCGTTTACCATCAGTTCGAAACGCTCGGTCAGTCCTGGTTTTGAACGGTGCATCTTGGTCAG
This sequence comes from Prevotella sp. P4-119, assembly GCF_002251345.1. Taxonomy (NCBI): domain Bacteria; kingdom Pseudomonadati; phylum Bacteroidota; class Bacteroidia; order Bacteroidales; family Prevotellaceae; genus Prevotella; species Prevotella sp. P4-119. The sequence continues at coordinate 24,044 of NZ_NPJB01000083.1, forward strand.
TGGCGACATCTCAACAGGATAGTCGGTGATAAAGGTAGGCTGGAGGAAAGTGCCTTCGCAGAACTCACCGAAGAGTTCATCAATCAACTTACCCTTACCCATGGTCTCGTCAACATCCATACCTTTCTCTTTGCAGAAGGCGCGGATTTCCTCTTCGCTCTTGCCGTTGCAGTCGAAACCGGTCTTTTCCTTGATAGCGTCAAGGATAGGCAGACGGCGGTAGGGCGCCTTAAACGAAATGATTTGGCCATCGATTTCGCGTTCGGGCTTGCCGTTGACAGCAATACAGATGGTTTCAAGCAGTTTCTCGGTGAATGTCATCATCCAGTTGTAGTCCTTATACTGCACATAAAGTTCCATGCAGGTGAACTCTGGATTGTGGTTGCGGTCCATACCTTCATTGCGGAAGTTCTTGCCAATTTCATATACTCCTTCAAAGCCGCCAACGATGAGGCGTTTGAGGTAAAGCTCGGTGGCAATACGCATATACATGTCTTGATCGAGCGCATTGAAGTGGGTGATGAACGGACGGGCTGATGCACCACCGGCAATAGACTGCAGTGTAGGAGTCTCTACTTCAGTATATCCTGCTTCATCGAGTACACGGCGCAAGGTGCGGATAACGGTGGCACGCTGCAGGAATGTATCCTTCACACCATCGTTCACAATCAGGTCAACATAGCGCTGACGGTAACGCAGTTCGGGATCTTCAAACTTGTCGTAAGCCACACCGTCCTTGTATTTCACGATAGGCAGTGGTTTCAGACTCTTCGACAGCAGGGTCAGTTCCTGTGCATGTACCGAAATCTCACCTGTCTGTGTGCGGAATACGTAACCCTTGATACCGATGAAGTCACCAATGTCAAGCAGTCGCTTAAATACCTTATTATATAAGTCTTTGTTCTCGTCGGGGCAGAGGTCGTCGCGCGAGATATATACCTGTATGCGGCCTTTACTGTCCTGCAATTCTGCAAAACTGGCTTTACCCATGACGCGGCGGCTCATCATACGACCTGCGATGCACACCTGACGGGGCTCAGCATCGTCGTTGAAATTGTCGCGGATATCGGTAGAATAGGCATTGGTGGGATATTCTGCTGCGGGATAGGGGTTGATACCCATCTGGCGCAGTTCCTGCAGACTTTCGCGTCTGCCAATCTCTTGTTCACTAAGTTCTAAAACGTTCATATCTGACTTTTCTTCTGTTATATGCGTGCAAAGGTAGTAATTTTATCTGATTATCTCACTTTTTTTATCCCTTTTTTATAATTATCAAGGTGTGTTAATGTCACAGAAAGGGGTGATTGACGAAAAATAGATAAAAAACTGCAATACTATTTGGCTGTTATCAGAAAATATATTATTTTTGCAATGTATTACTATTACAACCAAGCAAATGTTGCACGAAAGAATCAAAACACGGGTAGTTGGTGTCGATATCAATGTAGATCAGACGACCTACGCAGTGATAGACATTCGTGGCCATATCATAGCCAGGGATAGTTTCTCTTCGGAAGATTACCCGAAAATCAATGACTATATCTTAAAGTTGTCAGAGAGCATCCTTGAGATTGTTGAAGCCAATGGCGGATACGAAAGCGTACGATCTATTGGTATTAGTGCACCCAGTGCCAATCAAGTGACTGGATGTATTGAAAATGCGCCCAACCTGCCTTGGAAAGGCGTGGTACCTTTGGCTGCTATGTTGCGCGATAGCTTGGGTATTGCGGTTGTTCTTGGCAACGATGCCTATTCTTTCGCCTTAGGTGAGCATGCCTTTGGTCCTGCCCACGGCATGAAGAACTTTATACTCGTCACCATCGGCAGTGGTACGGGAAGCCGCTTCTTCAGCAATGGAGAAGTCTATAATGGCAATCATGGATTTTCCGGTGAGGTCGGACATATTTGTGTCGAGCCTGGTGGACGTCTTTGTGGTTGCGGTAAACGTGGATGTTTGGAAACCTATACTGCGCAGAAAGGCTTCATACAAACAGCGCGGGAAGTTCTTGCAGAGAGCGAATTGCCCTCTACGCTACGCAGTGTAGATAAACTGACCGTTCGCGCCATTGCTGAAGAGGCTGTGGCTGGCGATGAACTGGCAAAAGAAGTATTGCATCGCACAGCCGAGTATCTGGGATTGGCATTAGCCAACTATGCTTCTCTTGTCAATCCCGAAGCCATTATCCTGACGGGTGATGTGACAAAGGGCGACCAGATGTTGCTTGAAATGGTCAATGAGGTGTTTGAAGCACATGTGTTCCATAATATGAAGGGCAAAGTAAAACTCTTGCTCTCTCAGATTGACGAACAGGAGCTCAACCTTCTTGGTGCCAGTGTAATGGCATGGGATGTGAAAGAGTACTCACTATTCTTGTAGTAAGTTCCTCCCTCATGCTTCCCATTTTATGAATGACAGAAAACAATAAAAAAGTAGAAACATTGCATTATGGGTGTTACAATAAAAAATAAAGTAGTGGGAGTTGTCGTCGGATACGATATGGCTACCTTAGCCATTGTCGGTGTGCGTGGCGACATTATTGCTCGCGACTCTTTCTATATATCGACCTACCACGATATCAACGATTTCGCTGGAATGCTCTGTGAGAAAATTACATCACTCATCGCAGCCAATGGTGGCATGGAGAGCATCCGTTCGGTAGGAATCAGTGTGCCCAGTGGCAACTATGTGACGGGATGTGTGGAAAATTCTCCGAATATGCCTTGGAAAGGACGCATCCCCTTGGCATCAATGTTGTGCGACCGCTTGGGCTTGGCAGTAGGTTTGGGTAATGATGCCCATGCCACTGCAGTAGGCGAGGCAGCTTATGGTGTAGCTCATGGTATGCGCAACTTCATCGTTGTCTTGTTGGGCAATGGCGGACTGGGCAGTTGTTTCTTCTGTAATGGTCGTGCCCATTTAGGTGTAGAAGGCTATGCGGGCGAATTTGGCCATACCTGTTGTAAAGTGGGTGGTCGCAAGTGCAATTGTGGTCAAGAGGGATGTCTGGAGGCTTATGTCTCGGCACGTGGCATGATACAGACTGCTCGTGAGATCCTTGATCAGCATCCAGAAATGGACAGTATGTTGCGCCGTATGCCTGAAATGACTATGAAGATCTTGAAGCAAGCCTGCGAAATGGAAGACAAGGTGGCATTGGAAACCGTGCGCTATACAAGTCGCATCTTGGGTATGAAACTTGCCAACTATGCTTCCATAGTCGATCCTGAAGCTGTTATCCTCACTGGCGAACTTGCCATGTTCGGTAAGTGGATGATGCCCGACCTTCGTGCTTGTTTTGAAGAGAATGTATTCCACAATAGCCGTGACAAGATAGAATTGTTCTTCTCCGATTTCGATGAAGGGGAGCGAGACATCCTTGGAGCCAGTGCCTTGGCATGGACGGTGAAGGAATACTCGTTGTTTAAGTAAACTGTAGGAATGGATATAGAACATATCAAACAAATTATTTCAAGCAGTCCCAATCTCAGTACCGTCCTCGGCATGGAATTTATCTCCACTCCCGAGGACGATATCTGTATGGCACGTATGGCTGTTGATGAACGCACACGTCAGCCTTTTGGCTATCTTAGCGGTGGCGCTTCGTTGGCATTGGCAGAGAATGTGGCTGGTGTCGGTTCGTCGGCACTCTGTCCCGGATGTGCCTGTGTGGGCATTGAAGTCAGTGGCAGCCATGTCAAAGCTGTGACAGAAGGGGAGACGGTGACCGCCACTGCACGATTGCAACATCGTGGAAAGACCCTTCATGTGTGGAATGTAGAACTCCGTGATACGTCTGGTGATTTGATATCCACTGTGCGTGTCACCAATTATATCATACCATCCCATGAATGAAACAACAGCTTTTGCCATATATCGCTTGCCCCATCAACAGCAGTGTGTGCTGGTGGATCAGATTGGCGGACTGCCACGCGAGTTGCCATCGTGTGCCGAACTGTGTGGCTGCGAGGGATTTGTCATGGCTCCCTTTGCTCCTTCTGCAGATTGTCCTATATTGCTGTTGCGCCCGGACAGGGTATATACTTTTGCTTGTGCAGACCATGTGAAGGCATTGATTCCTGTAGATTCGGTAGAAAATATAGAATCGCAGATTGAACCGCAACCTTTTTCTCATGCCGACTATCAGGTAGATTTCGCCAATTTCCACGAACATCTTGTCAATGGCGAGTTTAGCAAACTCGTCCTTTCCCGCAGTGTTGACATCAAGCGTAAGCCAGGTCTTACGGCAATCAGTCTTTTTGCCGAAGCCTGTCGCCGTTATCCACGGGTGATGGTGGCATTGGTTTCCACTCCGCAGGCAGGTACATGGCTTACTGCCACTCCCGAAATTCTGTTGTCGGGCAGTGGTCGCTTCTGGCAGACTATGGCTCTTGCCGGCACCATGCCCTACAGCGACAAGGTGCGGTGGAGCGATAAGAATATTCAAGAGCAACGGTATGTGGCTACTTATGTCACTGAGGTGTTGGAACACTATACTTCCGATTTCACCGAACATGGTCCTCGCACGGTGCGTGCTGCCCATTTGGCACATCTGCGCAGCGATTTCCATTTCACCTTGTCGAATACCGACAGGGTGGGAGAACTCATTCAGGCACTCCATCCCACACCGGCTGTATGTGGTCTGCCCAAGGATGAGGCTCGCCAGTTTATCCTTGCCAACGAGCATCACGACCGTCGTTATTATAGTGGTTTCATGGGACCGTTGTCACTTCACGATACGACCCATCTCTATGTCACCTTGCGCTGCATGCAACTCTTCAACAGTCATTGTCGCCTTTATGCCGGTGGTGGCATCTTGCCAGAAAGTAACGAACAGTTGGAATGGCAGGAGACCGAAGCGAAACTCGACACTATGCGTCGTCTTTTCCAGTAATCATTGCTTATAAACACTAAATCTCTCGTGATGTATTATTCATCGAAAGAAAACGTCAATATCCTCACCGCTTTATTGGTTGCCCATGGCGTGCGCCATGCTGTGGTGTGTCCCGGCAGTCGCAATGCTCCTATAGTCCACAACCTTGAGGCCTGTCCTGATATCCAGTGTCATCCGCTTACCGATGAGCGCTCGGCAGGCTTTTGTGCGCTGGGCATTACTGATGCTACCAACCAACCCGTAGTGGTGTGTGTCACCAGTGGGTCGGCATTGCTCAATCTCGCCCCTGCAGTGGCAGAGGCTTACTATCGCCACCGCCCATTGGTCGTGGTTTCTGCTGACCGTCCTCCCCAGTGGATTGACCAACTCGATGGGCAGACCCTGCCGCAACCTGATGCGCTTGGACGCTTTGTGGCAAAGGCTGTCTCATTGCCAGAACCTGCTGATGATGAGACACGATGGTACTGCGAACGGTTGGTCAACGAGGCATTGTTGGAACATCGCGCGCCTGTACATATCAATATAGCCATCAGCGAACCGCTTTTCGATTTCTCTTGTCCCTCGCTCCCTGCTGTTCGTTGCATGGAACGCATCGAGGCTGAGATGCCCAACCATGTGTTGAGTCACATCGGCCGTATGTTCATGTTGTCCAAACGTCCTATGCTTATCAGCGGTCAACCCTTCAACCATCGGTTGGATGAGATGGTGATGATGGTAGAACACGACGAGAGCTATGTGCCCGACCTCGTGGCCTATGTTGGCTTACCCATAGTGAGCAAACGGGTAAGGAAGTTTTTGCGACGTTCCAAAGAGTCGTGGCTGATCAACGAAACAGGTGAGGTCAGCGACCCCTTGATGAATCTCACTAAGGTCATTGTAGGTGATTCCGATATGGTGGTTGATCATTTACACTTCCTGCTCGAACAAGATCCCCATCCGTTTGTGCAGCGTTGGCAGACTTTGGCGGCAAAGGTTGATGAGGCTGTGAGTACCTTTGATGCTCCTTTCTCGCAGCTGCTTGCTGTTCGTCAACTTGAAATGCGATTGTCGGCATTGCCCATGGTCTATCGCCATTATGCCAACTCTACCGCCATCCGACTGGCGAATAGTTTTGCTACGGGTGCATTATGGTGCAACAGGGGTGTCAATGGCATTGAAGGGTCACTGTCCACTGCTGTCGGTCAAGCCATGGTAGTCAGTCCGTGGCCTTTGTTCTGTGTCATCGGCGACCTCAGTTTCTTCTACGATCAGAATGCACTATGGAACAATCAGCTACCGTCCAATCTCCGCATCCTGCTGCTCAACAACGGTGGGGGAGGCATTTTCCGCCTTTTACCTGGATTGGAAAAGAGTCCTGCTCGCGACGCCTTGGTGTCGGCAGCCCATCATACGACTGCCGCAGGCATCTGCCAACAGTGTGGAGTGGGTTATCGCACAGCTGTTGATGCTGATTCGCTTACTGATGGGTTGCAGTGGTTAGTGTCTGCATCCGATCGTCCTTTGTTGCTTGAAGTCACCACCGACGCAGCTATTGACGAGCAAGTGATGCGCAGTTACTATCAGACTATTCTCAGATATCCTATAGATTGATTCCATCAATCGGTCATTAGCGATTATCGCTTTTGGAGTATAGCAATCGGGCAGGAAGAAAACATCTTGGTGTTTCTTCCTGCCCGATATTCATGATTTCAAAATCGGCAGTTTGTCCGATATGAGTTTATTGCTTGTGCTGTGAAGCATAGCGCAACATATTGAGCAACAGCTGTCGTCCTACAGCATCGGCTTTGTTCATGCCCTGAGTGTTGAAGGTATTCATCGACTCGTTCATACCGTCGAGATCCACCTTCTTCGTATAGGCTTCCGTTCCTTTAAGGCAAGCAGGGATGTCGAGTGTGGTAATGAGTATTCTGCCACGTCCTGCAGGAATCTCGGAGAGTGCCGAATATACCTCTTTGCGATGGTCAGACACACAACCGACCAATACTTCACCGCTCATGTCGCGCAAACCGATGCGGCGACGATTGTAGGCTGCAAAACACTGATACTCCCAGTTGAACACACAGTCGGTGGGCAATCCTTCAAAGATGGGGTGTGACCGACAGAAGAAGTTGCCACCATACCATGATCGTCCCAAGGCTTTCTCACCTCTATAGTCCATCACCTCTTTATCGCAAAGCAGATCTGCCCAGCGCACGGGATTATCTACAATGACGAGAGTGTGGCCCGAATAAACCCACTCCAGAATATCGCTGTATCCACTTCCAAACTGTGTGGGTTCAAAGGCTCCTACTATCATCAGGTCTGCCTGTGGTCTGCCACGATGGTAATTCACCGTCTTCACGCCTTGTGCATCAAGGTAGGCAGCCAGTACACCAGTGGTATCAGCCACGGCACATACACCGTCAATACCTGTTGCATTCATAGCCACGGCATAGATCTTATCATCACCGGTAGCCACGGTGCGTCCGTGTTGTTGCAGTTGGGCTTCGATGCTGACATAACCGGCACAGGGAATGCGTACCTTCCAACCAGTCATCAGATTCTCGCCATAGACCACTCCGCCACTCACTTTGACGCGCTTTTTCATCCGTGACAATACTTTGCCTTGCGCGTCGCGTGCGGTGAGTTGAAGCATGGCTGGTCCGTGGATATCCTTTCTGTTGACGATATATACATCGGTAGTCGTCGTATCGCCAACGGCAAGCACCTTATGGGTGAGTTTCACTGAGAGATAAAGTGGACGGTTGTAACGGGCTATCAGCTGTGCATCGCCTTTGAGGTTGCGGTAGTTATCTACCACACCCGAATGGTTCTCCAGTTTCATCGACTCCCATCCGTTGATGGCATAGGCATCTACTGTGTTGCTGATGTGAACATTCTCCATCACACGGCCTTGGTAATAATATGCCACATTACCCATCTGTCGAGTCAGACTGTCAACACAGGGGAATGCTTTGCTGAAGCCACGGGTGCGGAGGAAGTTGTCGTAGGCATCATACCATGCTAAATAGTCGGCAGCCTCCCAGTTGTTAGTGCGTCCCGAACGGAGAATCTCGTCGCGGATGAGTTGCAGACGTGGCGGTGTGCCGATGGCTCCTTCTTCTCCCCAATATACTATTTCGCCTTTATTATCAGAGAAACGCAGGTAGTCGTTCTTGCCTTTATAGATATAGTCATGATAGACACCGGGTCCACCAGCATGGTGGTTGTCCCACCAACCAATGTTGTGGAAGGTGGTATCGCCGGGCATCAGGTGCAGTTTGAAATGGTCGTCGGGTAATCCCTCCGGATTCTTTCCGTTGCACGAATTATAGGTGAGGATGCGCGATGGGTCGAGGCGATGTGCCATTTGCATCTGTCGGCGGTCTTCTGCCTGTGGTGAAGCACCACGCTCGTTGTGCAGATTATAGATGATGAGTGATGGATGTGATCGGTCGCGACGTATCATACGTGCCAGTTTCTCATTGCGGTAGTTGAAATAAAACTGGGTGTAGGCTGTACCGTCATCAAACTTGTTGGCGGGATATTGGTTGCCGCCGGGTTCTTCGAAATAGAGCAGACCGAGTTCGTCGGCTGCGTTGAGCACATCGGTATTGCCGATGGTGCGGTGGAAGTTGAGCATATTCATGCCCAGTTGTTTGGCGTCTCGCACCTGTTTGTAGGCGAGCTCGCGAGAAGGAGTAATACCGTTGTCGGGCCAGAAACTCCATGAGATGGCGGTGATGAGGGTGATGCGCTTGCCGTTGAGGTAGAACTGTCGGTCACCTTTTACGTCGCGCACTTCAAACCATCGGAATCCGAAACGTTGTGTCAACTCATCGTTGCCCAGTTTGGCGGTAAGTTCGTAGAGGTTGGGTTCTTCCACACTCCATAGTTTGGCTTGAGGTAAAGAGAGGGTCAGGGTTTTCTCGCTACCATCCATCTGTTCCTGACGACTCCATACTACCTTGTTGCTTCCGCGTTCTCTCAGTTCGAGTTTCAGTGGTGTGGCTTGTTTCACGCCTTCTGCTGCTATGTGTACTTTGACGGTAGAGGCGGCTGGGGTGTTCTCCACAAACATATCGCTGATAAACGTATTGTCGGTTGCCACGAGGTGAATACGTCCTGTGATTCCTCCAAAACCATGTGAGGGATTGGTGAGGTAGGCTCCCCACGCATAACACTGCGAGTCTTTCCAGTTGAAATTGCCGTTGGGGTCGGTGATGCGAACAGCTACCTCATTCTTTTGTCCCACTTTGGCGTATGGGGTGATATCCACTTCAAAGGGAGTGCTGTTGACCAAATCGTAGCCCACCAATTGGCGGTTGACGAAGATCTCGGCACGGAAGCGCACGGCATCAAACTGCAGAGCGATGCGCTTGCCTTGCCAGTTGGCAGGCACATCAACCTGCGTGCGAAACCATGACACGCCGACATAATTGCCGGTCACACCATAGGTCTGACCATTCCACCCCCACATCTCACCTTCCACAGTGGCAGGAAGATGCACACCAGTCTTCTGTGGGTGGTCGAGCAACTGCCATCCGCCTGTGGGCAGATTGACTGGCAGCGATGCCATGGTGACGGGCGGTGTGAAGAGTTTGTCGTTTGCCCACTGTGCTTGAGGATCGAGGGTGATGTCCCACGCTAATGGCGACAGGTCAATCTTGTCACGTGCCGCACTCTGTAAAGCAATAGCAGAGAGGGCCATTAGTAACAATCTTTTGATTTGCATAATTGTTGTTTTTTAGATTAGTTAATATGTGATGTTTGGTAGGGTAGTGTGTAGTAGTTGTCGGTGATTGCTGGGCTGTCAGACCGTAGCAGGACTCTTATGTCTTTCGGTCTGCCATATACATTCCCGTCAGAATACAGACGGCACCTATCAGAAAATAGATGGTAATCTTCTCGCCCAATACCCATGAGGCAAAGATCATCGTGGTGATGGGATTGAAATATACCCAGTTGGTGGCTTTCACCGCACCGAGTTTGGAGATACACCAGTTCCATGTCAAGAAACAAATCATCGATGCCAGACAGCCTAAAAACAATAGGTTGCCCACAACCACGGGTTGGGTCAGCACTGCCATGGCAGGCATGCCCGGCACCAATATATAATAAGGTATGATGGTCAGCACACCATAGAAGAATACCTTCCGCGTGATGAAAGCAGCACTATACTTGTCGGTCATTGTCTTCATCAACAGCGAGTAGAATGCCCAACAGATGCAGGCTGTAAATGCCAGGGCGTCGCCCACGGGAGAAAGGTGGAGCACAAATCTGCCGTTGAGCACTACGATGATCATACCCATAAATGCCAATAGTGAACCTGTCAACTGCATGATATGGATGCGCGAAGAGCGATAGACCAACCGCACCAGTAGTGTGGCAAACAGTGGACAGGAGCATACGATGAGTGAAGTATTGGTGGCTGTAGTGTAGTTCATGGCTTCGTTCTCACTCAGGAAATAGAGTGAACCTCCGGTGATGCCCAACAATACCATCAGACCTTCGTCGCGCCATGAGTCAGCAAAGAGTCGTCGATGGTTGAAACAGAACATCAGCACATATGCCATGGCGAAACGCAGCGTGAATATCTGTGCTGGCGAAAGACCATTAATCATCAACACCTTGGTAGATACAAAGGTGGTGCCCCATATTGCTACAGTTAGGAATGCAACAAGATGGTAGAAGATGTTATTGTTTGTCTTTGGCATCTGAATCTTTGGTGTTATCACGAATCAATACAGTCTTTGTTGTGTGGCTATCGCTACACGCATGCAAAGATAGTGCAAACCGAGTGAAATGCCAAAGAAAAACTGTGTTTTTTAACATAGAGACTTTGATGTTGTACAGGAAAAAATCGTCAACATTCAAATGTTCTATACTCTGAAAAAGAGTTTCGTTTCTGTTAGTATCTTTATTTTTATAAAAGCATCAAAAGCCTCTACAAAATTTTTATAATCTCCCATAAGCCTAAAGTTTGTATTGTGAAAGTCAATATTAATCTGTCGAAGACAAATCAAGCAAGAAATCATAGATGCTGATAATCTGAATTCCATCATCATCGCTCCATGATTTTGTATGCTCACCAACGATAAGGAGTTTACATTCCGAAAAAGTGGTACATGTTCCACTTTTTCGGAACAAAGGTAATACTATTCTTTTAAAAATAAGACAGTTTCTTTAGGAATTTGACAATTTTAGCCAAATTCGCTACTCTACATATACACCTCCATGCCATTCACCTCAAATATACACACATCTCGAAGCTGCCGGATTTCATTTGAGTCCAGCAGTTTCATTCGTCTTGTGCCTTTATAGAAGTCATATTTGAGGGAGATGCAACGGTGCCAGGACTGGATCTCACCGCTGCGAGTCCATAGACGGATGTCGATGGGTTCGGGACTGGATAGGATTTTGCGGAGGGTGGTGATGTGGATTGATTGCATAGTGATTGGTGTTAGTCGAAGGTGCGGTGGAATGGATCATCGAAGATGTTCTTACCGTAGTCAATGGTGATTGGGAGATGATGACTGCTATATTTGTACTTGAACTTGATACTGTTCGTGGCGTTGTCCAGTGCGTAAATTTTCACGGATTTTACTTTTGTCCTTACAGGACGTTTGAAAAAATAACCATACATACCCAGGGTGTTACCCTGGGCTAAGAAGATGTTGCCCCATTCGGGGCGTTAGTAACCAAACAAGCAGTGGTGGGCTGGAAATAACAAAACAAGCAAAGGCGGGCTGAAAGCCCAATGGTTTTCTTAGCCCAGGGTAACACCCTGGGGACATTGTGCAATGTACCCGAGTACGTCCTGTAAGGACAAAAGTAACAATCATCGGATTGTTTTCGTTAAGCCATGAGCAGAATCGAACTTTCCGATTAAGTGAACGAAAAATCAAGCTCGCTTGATGTTTTCCGAACGTGAGGAAAGTCAACGAAGTTAAGCTCGCTTTGATTATGCCGTGGCGAGAAAACAAAGGCGTATGCCAATTTAGACGGAATTTAAACGGATTGTTTTTGGTGGTTGCCTGTCGGCAAGAAATCTTTGGAGGAAATCTTTGAGAAAAATCTTTGGCCTATGGCCAGAAATCAATATTTAATTTTAATCATATCTCAATAAAATATTTCTTGCGCTCGCGCAACATCTTTAAAAAGATTTCCCCCAAAGATTTCTAGCCTTCAGGCTACTAAAAAAATCCGTATTCTCCCGTGTGTTCCGTGGATAATAATCTTTCCGTGTGCGACAAAAAAGGGAGGATGAGTTTGCGATAGTACCGCCTTAACTATATAAAAATGGGTAGTTAGGGCGGCGCTATCGCTTATAAGTCCGCCCTAACTATGTTAAAAAAGGTAGTTAGGGCGGTGCTATCCTTGCGTGTCTCAGTTTTTTTGTTTATCTTTGCACCAATAAGATACGGTATAAATGAAATAAAATCAGAACGTTATGAATACAAACGGGATAATAGGACGTGAGTATGAGCAAAAACTCATACTGGAGCGTTGTAAAAGCAGCAAGGCAGAACTGATAGCAATCTATGGTCGTAGGCGTGTAGGAAAGACTTTTTTGGTTCGAAAAATGTTCAATGACCAGTTTGCTTTTTCGTTTATAGGAATGTATGAAGTGAGCCGTGCAGTACAGTTGGAGCAGTTTCGCATGGCATTGGAACATTATACTAAACAGACTGTGCCGAGACTGAAAACTTGGTTTGAGGCATTTGCTGCTTTACGAGAATATCTGTCGGGGGTGTCTCAACAAGAACCGTTAGTTCTGTTCTTTGATGAATTGCCTTGGATGGATACACCCAAAAGTAATTTCATCGCAGCTTTCAGCTATTTTTGGAATTCATGGGCTTCAATGGTTCCTAATATGAAACTTATCGTCTGTGGTTCTTCTACTACGTGGATGTTGTCCAAGTTTATAGGCGATAAGGGCGGACTGTATGGTCGTGTAACTCGCCAGATTTATCTGGCTCCGTTCTCTCTGGGTGAGACCGAGCAGTTCTTAAACGACTTGAAAGGTTTGTCTCTTACCCGTCAGCAGGTGTTGGATGTCTATATGATATTGGGAGGTATTCCTTATTATCTTGATATGCTGGAGCATGGTGTGTCGTTAGATGTGTGCATTGATAGATTGTTTTTCTCGCAGGATTCACCATTACGTGGAGAGTTTGATTTTCTCTTCCGATCCCTATTTCATGACTCCATGCATTATCGTAAGATAGTAGAAGTGCTTTCAGAAAAAATGAAGGGGATGACTCGTAAGGAATTGATGGCTGAATTGAAACTGAAAGGTGGTGGACAGCTATCTGAAATCCTGGAGAATCTGAAGAAATGTGACTTTATCAGAAAATATTCTACCATAGGAAAGAGTGAAAGGGATGCCATTTATCAGTTAACTGATTTATACTCATTGTTCTATACCCGTTTTGTGGCAAATAACAGTGGACAGGATCAGAATTTTTGGAGTAACATGCGCAATTCGGGAAGTCGCACAGCCTGGAGTGGCTATGCTTTTGAACAGGTGTGCCTGCATCATATCCCACAAATCAAAAAAACATTGGGCATTTCCGGTGTTTTGGCGAATGTTTATTCCTGGTCTTGTCGTCCTTTTGTGGATTCTACTGGTGCTGAGTGGCGAGGCGGGCAGATTGATATGTTGATTGATCGTGCCGACGACACGATCAATATTTGTGAGATGAAATATGCCAAAGATGAGTTTGTGATAGATGCCAGCTATGAGCAGCGACTGCGTGACAGAATGTCTTCATTCTCTGTGGCAACCAAGACGAAGAAAGCCTTGTTGCATACTTTCATCACGACTTATGGTGTGAAGCAGAATATGTACAGCGGATTGGTGAATAGTGAAGTGACGATGAATGATCTCTTTTGATAACACCTTAGTCAAACGTTGGACAATACTCTTGCCACCGTTTTCGTTAAGCCAGATGAGCAGAATCGAACATTTCTGTGATTTCTGTGATTTCCGTGTGACCTTTTTGGGGTTGCCTGTCGGCAAGAAATCTTGGAGGACATACCCAAGCAATGCTTACCTTTGAAGTCATCGCTTTCGCATGCCACTGTCAAAAAGACCATCGCAAGCAATGCTGTCGACAGTCATTTGACAGTGGGGTTGTGGTTGTTCATTCTCATGTTCTTCAGTTTCGTGATGTTTTCGTAAGTTTATATATATTGATATGGTTGGTTTCATTCTTCGTCCTTCGTTTTATGGTTGTGTAAACGCGGTATAGTTATTAGGCGTGGAGAATTTAACTCTCGTTTGCAAAGTTACGAAACATAATTCGAAGATTTTAGAAAAATTTTGGTTTTCACTTTCTTTTGCCGTTGACTAAACACTTTTTAACTTTCTTTTAACGGCCACTTGTTGCGTTTTAAGGCTGTTATTTCTTGCTTTTAACGTGTAGTTTTGGCCTTTTTCTTGCTTTTAACGTGTAGTTTGGGGGTGCTTCTGCATGGATATGTTATGATCATCACTATTTCATTGTCGCACGCGAATCTCACGGATTTTGTTTTCGTTGGTGCTCCGAAAAAGGATATTAGAGGTGGACACCCTTCACAAAATCGGTGTTGATATCTTGGATATTGCGCTTGGCTTTACAGTAGGCAGAGTCTGAGATGAAGCCCGATTCGTATGCCACTTCCACTTGAGTGGAAGCAGGATTGGCATTGGCATAAAGGCGAGCATATTCCAAACGGAACATGTTGACGAGACGGTAGTAACCCACTTCGGCAATAAAACGACTGGCACCTGAACGCAGGCCCTTATCCACTCCAGAGAGAATTTGAGTCTTGAGCAGATGTTTGTCGCGATAGTTTTGCAAGATCACCTGCAACACAGCCTCTTTAGCCTCTTTACTATAGCGTGCTCGCAGTTTGGCAACCTTAGGAGCGGTAGTTGCTGTTGTGACTTGCTGTGTCTCTGCCTCAGCGACGGGTTTCTCCTCAGGATTGTCCGCAACAATATCTTCTATGGTGATCGTCTCTGGCTGGACATTCTCCGAGAGCGGATCGTCAGACTCTGTTTCTGCCAACGGTTCTGTTTCGGTAGGCATTTGATCCTGCGGTTGCTGTTTCTCGGTTGTTGCAGACTCAGTCACGGACACTGTTTCTGCATCGTCCAGAATCACTTCCTGCTGTTCTGTCTCTGTCGTAGCCTCCGTGTCGTTCTCGGTGTCGTCAGTTGTTTCAGCAGGCGTGTCGATCTGCGCCATCGACAGCCTTTGGTCGTCATTCTGTGTAGTGTTTTTGTTATCATTGACGGATTTTGACCGTTGTGGATGGAGAATGAGACAGAGGAATATAACCATCCAAACGGAAAAGACGATATGGATGATAGCCATGAGCAGGCGACTGCCTATGACCAAGGGCAACCAGGCAATGCCTATCCATACCACCGGCATCCAAATGACTTTTTCGGCAAAGCGCAGTGGAAAGTCGTCCTCGGTGGCATAGTTCTGAATGTGGTAGTTGTCGATGAGTTGTGTGATGCGGTGGATAACACCCAGAAGTCGTGCGGTGAGTAATACGCTGAATCCCACCATCACCCATAGAAACCAATGGTAATGCTGTTCCAACCAGTTGCCGCTACCTGCAAGGATGGTTACTGCCATGACGGTGAGTAATGAGATAGGAATGGTGAAGACGGTCACGTTGAAGAGTCCGGCCAATGGCTTCCGATGGAAGTAGCGCTGAAACAGCATAGAGAAACAGCACGGGTAGAAGATGATGCTGAAGATGCGCACATACTGCCAGGCAGCCTCACTCATGGGGCAGAGGAAGTAGGGCAGTTGCAGTATCACGGCTGCACAGAAGAATGTGACCTGTCGGCGTGCGGGATAGTAATAGTCAGCCTCTTGGTCGTAGGGCCGACACATGTGGAACCAACGCACTACGGCACAGATGATGCCCGTCACGATGAAGATGAGACAGACATCTGAATAGAATATAGGTAATGTTAAATTGTAGTGCATGGCGGTATGGTCTTTTTAGGTGATGTTAATACTTGAAACTTGATCCTCCTACAAACTCGCGCATGATAGAGGTGGGCGGAATCTCACGGTCGGAAATGGGGATGAAATAATGCAGGAATTTCAAGAGGCGGTGTGCCTCGGCATATTCCGGACAGTTGCGAGGCACAGCCGCAAGAATCAGTTCGGCGTGAGGACGGAGCACGGCAAACTCGATATTGAGTGCCGAGTTGAACATCACGTCTGCTATTTCCTGGAATGGCGCAATCCATTGATCTTCTGCTTCACAGACATTGCGCCATTGGCTGATGGTCTCCTGTGCCGTATAGGCACCTTTATTATAATCGCGGATGATGCGTCGCAGCAGTCGGTTGTCCTGTGTGGGAATCCAGTTGTGCGCATCGAGGAACTCTACGTCGCGGTTTTGAAAGAGTCTGAATTTCAGTCCCTGCGAGGTGTTGTTGACCTTTGCAGAGACCACTGGGAACGGCATTTTTAGTTCTTCGGCGTAGTCTTGATAGACTTCCAATAATGAGGTTCCTTCTGGGAAACTCTTGGTTATATTATTATTCTTGCAACGTATCTGTAGCATGATTCTTAGTTTTCTTGGAGACAAAGGTAATACAAAATCATCAAATTGCCATGCAAGATTTGAATTATTTCGTTTTTTTATGCTGCACACCATACTCCCGCGGTACGAGCAATGATTCTTTGACAGAATCGGGCATCTCTGCCATCATGCGCCGACGAAGACGACGCGACATTTTGTCATAGTCGCGCAGTTTGGGCTTGACCATGAAAGCCCAT